>DZBS01000042.1 GCA_022729995.1 Draconibacterium orientale
CTGACAGAGGTGTTATTCCTTCATATTCTTCGGAATTAAAAAAATAAAAAAAGAGGTTTTAATGCCTCTTTTTTTTTATGCTCAAATCAGTAAATTGAAGGTTTTTTACAACCGAACTTTGATTTTTCACTCTAATGAAATTCACCGGTTTTGGCTTGTTCAGTAATTCTGGGAACCGAATCTAAATATTTATTCAAAGGATTGTTTGAATCTGATTTAATTGATTTTAGCCAATCGATTAACGGTTGCCTGTATAATACGCCTGTTTCATAAGGTTTTGTATCATATTTTTTAAAATTTGTTGCATTTACAGAATATAAATAGTCGGTTGTTAAAACAGTATATATTTTATTTTCGTCAAAATCTGTTCCGTCAGACATTTTTTTTGTGATTAATGAAAATCCTCCAACACAAAAATTCTGTGTACAATCCAATATTTGTTTTCCTGTTAATTTAAGTTGAAATATTGTATTATTGAAAGGCAAAACTCCAATAGCTGTTTCTAATGTAATATTTCCCTCTAAAATACTCTGACGAATTCCTCCTCCGTTTGTTATTGAAATATCAGCATCGGGGAAAGAATAAAGCCATGAATCGCAAATTAAATTTTCCATTTCGTAAGAATCGGCATCAATTTTTTGATTGCAATAGCCAATTTTTTCAGATAAAATAGCTTCTGCTTTATGTTTCCAAAAATCATTTATTTTGGATACTTCTGCATCTCTTTTGTTTGTCTTATTTTCAATTAATTCTATATTTTTTACAGTTGTTTTTGAGGTTTCGTGATTATACTCTACATCTAATTTTATATAGTTTCTTAATTTTGATCCGGTTTGAAAATAAGTAATTCCGTCAACAGTTTCTATTATTCTTTGATGGCTGTGTCCGCCGGAAATAATTGGGATATTGAATTTTTTTGCTGTTTCAATAAGTTCTTCTTGCTCTTCTAAAATAAGATGTCCAAGAATAATTATAATATCTGCTCCTTGCTCTTTAACAATTGGTGCCCATTTTTCAATTGTTGATTTATAATCGGCAAAATTCAAATCTTTTACGTTTGCAGGGAAAGTTGTTTCGGGAGTTTCAAGATTTGCAAGACCAATAATTCCAACTTTTAAATCTACAACATTTAATATAATGTATGGTTGCAGATACGAAGGAATTTTATTTGTTTTTTTCTCGGTAATATTTGCAGCTAAAATTGGAAAGCCTTCTTTTCTAATGTTTTTTGAAAGAATTTTTTGGCTAAAATCAAATTCATGGTTTCCTGCAGAAGCAGCATCGTAATCCATTTTCTTCATAATTTGAGTCATCGGCAATCCTTTATACCATGTTGAAACAGCCGGACCGGTCCACATGTCGCCGCCGCTTAAAACCAGAAAACTGTCGCGATATTGATAATTTTCATTTTCATTCCATAAACTCAGCATTCCGGCAGCTCCTGAAAAATCCTCAACAGGTTCAAACCAACCATGTTCATCGTTTGTATATAAAATTTTAAATCTACTGATTTTTTGAGATTCTGCCCGAAAAAATAATGATACCGATAGGAATATTATGATAAATAATTTTTTCATTTTTATGTATTTTATAAATTATCTAAGGTTTTTGTTTCCGGATTCTATTGCTTTACAAACATTGTCAAACACATTTTCTAATGTATCTTCTCCGTTAATTACGGCAACTTCATACATAGATTTATATTTTTTAAGAACCGGAATTGTTTTGTCTCTGTGTTCCAAAAGGCGTTTTATTATTTTTTCCACATCGGAGTCAAAAGGTAATCCGTTGTTTGATTTTCTTCTAACTTCAAGTCGTCGCATTAATTCAAGCGGGTCAACGTCGAGTTCAATAACTTTTGTAATCGAAGAATCGTGTTTCTTTAATATTCCGTCCAAAATATACGATTGAACCAAAGTTCCCGGAAATCCTTTAAACAGAAATCCTTTAACGTTTTTGGCATTTTTAATTTTTTCTTCAATTAAAGGAACAACAAATTCGTCGGGAATAAATTCTCCGTGTTCAAATTTCTCTTTCATTTTCTTACCAATCTCACTGCCTTTCTTCACTTCTTCGTCAAGAATTTTTGCAGTTTCGATATATTCTAAACCATATTTTTTTGCAATTAAAACGCCTTGTGTTCCTCTTCCGGAACCCGGATATCCGATTAAAACAATATTCAGAAGTTTTTTACTAAGTTCTTTGGTTATAACGTCTTTAATTAATTGAGTTACTTCGGTTATATCTTTTAATCCGTCTATTGCATGATAAATATTTCTTTCTTGATAAAATTTTAGAACAGGTAAGGTTTTTTCTTGATATTCTCTCATTCTTGTTCTAATTACTTCATCGTTATCGTCGCTTCTGTTTGAAGTTTTTCCTCTTTCGATAAGTCTTTTTATTGATTCTTCTTCATCAACTTCAATACTGATAAGGCAATTAAGTGTAGTGTTTAGTTTTATCATCAAACCTTCCAAAATATATGCTTGCACGTATGTTCGCGGAAAACCGTCGAACAAAAATCCGTTTGAATCAGGGTTTTCTGTAATTGTATTTTCGATTATCTGCACAATTATTTCGTCCGAAACTAATCCTCCTTGAGCAATTATACTTTTTGCTTTTTTCCCTAAATCTGTTTCGTTAGAAATTTCTTTTCTAAGTAAATCTCCTGTAGAAATGTAGAATAGTTTATATTTTTCTATGAGATATGCAGATTGAGTTCCTTTTCCTGCTCCGGGAGGTCCGAATAATGCGATATTTAGCATAATTAAATTTTGGTTTTTTGAGTTTCTATATAAAAAGTTTCAAAATTAAAAGGTTTTGTTTAAAATTTGTTGTTTTTTTGATATTATTTATCTTTTTTGATATTTATCTTTTAAAATATGAAAAAACCGCTTTCTTTGGCGGTTTTAAATTTTTTAGAATTCCATTTCCGGAATTTCGCCTTCAACAATTAATTTTCCTTCGGTAGCTTTTATTATTTCTTCAACACTCACTCCGGGAGCTCTTTCCAAAAGTTTGAATCCTTCTTTTGTAACTTTCAGAAAAGCTAAATCTGTTACTATATTTTTAACGCAATTAACACCTGTTAGCGGAAGTGTGCATGATTTAAGAAGTTTTGATTCTCCTTCCGGATTTGTGTGCATCATTGCAACAATAATATTTTTGGCCGATGCAACTAAATCCATTGCACCGCCCGGACCTTTAACCATTTTTCCGGGAATTTTCCAACTTGCAATGTCGCCTTTTTCCGATACTTCAAATGCACCAAGAACTGTTAAATCAACATGTCCGCCTCTTATCATCGCAAAACTTGTTGCCGAATCAAAAAACGAAGCGCCCGGTAAAGCTGTAACTGTTTGTTTTCCTGCATTTATAAGGTCTGCATCAGATTTTCCTTTTTCCGGAAAAGGTCCAATTCCAAGCAATCCGTTTTCAGATTGAAGTGTAACGCTTATTCCTTCGGGAATATAATTTGCAACAAGAGTTGGTATTCCAATACCTAAATTTACATAATATCCGTCTTGTAATTCTTTTGCAATTCTTTGTGCAATTTGGTTTTTATTAAGAGCCATGATTTGTTAAATTTTGTAATGGAAACTTTTTATTTTGTTGTTTCAAATTCTATTCGTTTTTCGTAATTTTCACCTTTAAATATTCTATTTACAAAAATTCCGGGTGTGTGAATATGATTTGGATTTAATTCACCTGCAGGCACAAGTTCTTCAACTTCGGCAATTGTTATTTTTCCTGCCATTGCCATCATATTATTAAAATTATTGGCCGTGTTATTGTAAATTAAATTTCCGGAGGTATCGCCATATTTTGCTTTCACAATTGAAAAATCGGCTGTGAGTGCAAGTTCTAATAAGTGCATTTTACCGTTAAATTCTCTAACTTCTTTTCCTACAGCAAATTCCGTTCCGTATCCGGCCGGAACAAAAAACGCCGGAATTCCTGCACCGCCTGCTCTTATTCTTTCGGCAAGTGTTCCCTGCGGGTTTAATTCAACTTCTAATTCACCGCTTAGGAATTGTCGTTCAAATTCTTTGTTTTCGCCAACATAAGACGAAATCATTTTTCTAATTTGTTTGTAGCGTAATAATACTCCAAGTCCAAAATCGTCAACTCCTGCGTTATTTGAAATGCAAGTTAAATTATTTATTTTGCTTTTTGCCAATGCTTTAAGTGAGTTTTCCGGAATACCGCATAGTCCAAAACCTCCAAGCATTAATGTCATTCCGCTTTTTATTCCGGTTATTGCTTCCTCTGCATTTTTTACAACTTTATTCATTCTATATATTTTTTCTAAAAAACGTCATTGTTGTGATTTGTATAATTATTATTTTGGTCGTCATTGTATTCGTCACAATCTAATGTAACTCCGTCATAATTTTCGGGTTTTGAGAATGGCTCTTCCGAAATTCCCAATTTTTTATCTTTATAAACTTTTTGCATATATAACCCCCAAATTGGTAAAGCCATTGACGAACCTTGTCCGTCGGCCGAGCTTAAGAATCTGATTCCTCTGTCTTCGCCTCCAACCCAAACTCCTGTAACTAAGTTTGGAACATATCCGATAAACCAACCGTCGGAGTTGTCGTTTGTTGTACCTGTTTTTCCGGCAATTTCATTTTTTAATCCGTATTTATATCTAATTGAAGTGCTTGTGCCTTCATTAACAACGCCTTGCATTAAATATATCATTCTATAAGCTGTGTTTTCGTTTAAAGCTTCATTTTGTTTAGCTTTAAATTTTGAAATTACGTTACCGTTTTTATCTTCAATTCTTGTAACGTAAATAGGTTCAACATGCACGCCTTTATTGGGATATGTGTCATAAGCTCCAACCATTTCGGAGAGAGATAAATCTGCTGCACCAACGCATAATGAATACACTGCTTCAAGTTTTGTTTTTATTCCGGTTCTGTATGCCATTTCTCTAATTTTATACGGTCCGTATTTTTTCATTATCCAAGCCGAAATTTGATTTAGCGAACGAGAAAGTCCGTATTTTAGAGTTACCATTTCTCCGTCCATTTTACTTGGTGAATATTTGGGTGTGTATGTTGGCGGATATTGTCCTTCGGGCATTTGAAATGTTACTTCAATATTAGGAACTTTGTAGCAAGGCGACAAATTATCTTCCATTGCCATTGAATATACAAAAGGTTTAAATGTGGAGCCTACTTGACGTTTCGACAGGTTTACATTGTCGAATTGAAAATGATTAAAATCAATTCCGCCAACATAAGCTCTTACATATCCGGTTTGCGGTTCTAAAGATAAAACTCCTGTGTGAAGAAAAAACTTGTAATATCTAATAGAATCCATTGGTGTCATTATTGTATCAATTTCTCCTCGCCACGAAAAAACTGTCATATTTTTTCGGGTATGAAATACTTTTGAAATATATGCAGAATCTTTTTTTAGTGTGTTTTTAAGAAATCTGTATCGTTCACTTCGCTTCATAGCAGTGGTCATAATACTGTTAATTTGCTCATCGGAAAGCATATAACTGAACGGAGCTTTTTCTCTTCCTTTATGTCTTTTATAAAAAAGTGGTTGTAAATATTTGCCCATGTGTTCTCTAACAGCTTCTTCCGCATAAACTTGCATTTTGGAGTTTATGGTTGTATATATTTTTAAACCGTCGCTGTATAAATCGTAGTTAGTTCCGTCGGGTTTTTTATTTTTATTGCACCAGCCGTAAAGTTGATTGTCTTCCCATTGTATTGAATCTTCTTGATATTTCTGATAATTAGATATATACGTTGTGTATTTTGCATAATTGCTTTGATATTCTTTTGATTTTTTATCATCAGACTCAGGTTTCTTAACTTTTTTTGGAGCTTCGGGTTTTTCTTTTGACATTATTGCTCTTAGGTATTCTCTAAAATATCTGGCAATTCCTCTTTTGTGTGATTGTACATTATAATGTAGTGTTAAAGGAATCGTTTTTATTGAGTCGTAATATGATTTTGGATGCATTTTGTATCCGTGTAATTTATTTAATTCGGATTGATATTTGCGAATTTGATTTATTACGGTATTCCTTCTTTTTGTGCTGTTTTTCGGATTAAATTTTGGATTGTAATATGATGGAGCTTTTAATATTCCTATAATTGTAGCGGCTTGTTCAATTGTTAAAGAATCCGGAGTTGTATCAAAAAAAGTTCTTGCTGCCGATTTAATTCCAAAAGCCTGACTTCCAAAATCTACCTTATTTAAATACATTGCAAGAATTTCTTGTTTCGTATAGTTTCTTTCAAGTCTCACGGCAGTAATCCATTCTTTAAATTTAGATGTTCCTAAATTTAATTTTTTAAAAACTCTTAAAGAATATTTTGTGGTATCTCTTGGAAATAAATTTTTTGCTAATTGCTGTGTTATTGTGCTTCCGCCACCTTCGCCACCGCCGGTAACAACTCCTTTCATAACACGCATTAACGCTCTAATGTCTATAGCAGAATGTTCATAAAACCTGATATCCTCGGTTGCAACCAAAGCATTAACAACGTTTGGCGAAAGTTCATTAAATTCAACAACTGTTCTGTTTTCTTTAAAAAATTTTCCAATTAATACCTGATCCGAAGAATAAATTTCTGTAGCAAGATTTGTTTTCGGATTCTCCAGTTCATCAAAACCCGGCATTGGACCAAATGTTCCTATGCTTGTCAAAATTAAAATTAAAAATAATAAAATGAATGGTGTTGAGACTGTCAACCAAAGTATTTTAATATACTTTTTTGTTTTTAAATCGGTTTCCATAATTCGAAATAGGGGTTATTTTTTTGAAAATGTAATTTAATACTAAAATTTTAAATACCAAAATTTGCGTAAAATTAAAAAAAAATCAGAAATAATATTATACTTAATGTATTATACTTTTGCACAATTTATTAAATAAGTTATTTTTAAATAAAAAAAAGTGATTTTAATAAATATATTTTAGTTCAATTATAATAATTGTATAATATTGCACAAAATAATTTAGTTATAATCCGTTTGTTAATTTTATCTTTCAAATAAAAAAAATTTTGAACATCCTTTATAATTTATTTTACTTTGCAAATTCTAAGACCACAATTCTAAGAATATTAATAATTTGTAAAATTACCTAAGTTTTCATTATTGAAAATTATAATTTAGAAAAACCAAAAAAACATGCCAAAAAATATTGTTATAGTAGAATCGCCGGCAAAAGCAAAAACAATTGAAAAATTTTTAGGAAAAGATTATGTTGTAAAATCAAGTTTTGGCCACATCCGAGATTTAGTGAAAAAAAATTTTGGTATTGATATTGAAAATAATTTCGCACCTATATATGAAGTAATGCCCGATAAAAAGAAAATTGTGGCTGAACTTAATAAAGAAATTAAAACTGCCGATTTAGTTCTGTTGGCTTCCGATGAAGACCGTGAAGGTGAAGCAATTGCTTGGCATTTATATGAAGTTTTAAAATTAAAAAATAAAAATACTAAGAGAATTGTTTTTAACGAAATTACTAAAGAGGCAATTGTTGCAGCAGTAAAAAATCCCAGAGATATTGATTTAAATTTGGTTAATGCTCAACAAGCCAGAAGAGTTCTCGACAGACTCGTAGGTTTTGAACTTTCTTCTGTTTTATGGAAAAAGGTAAAAGCATCACTTTCAGCAGGTAGAGTTCAGTCGGTTGCCGTAAGATTAATTGTTGACAGAGAACGTGAAATAATTAATTTTAAACCTGAAGTTTTTTTCAAAGTTTATGCAGTTTTTTCTATAACTCAAGAAAACGGTGAAGTAAAAGAATTTAAAGCCGAACTTTCCGATAAATTTCTAACCCAAGAAGAAGTAATTTCTTTTTATGAGAAACATGCAGATTCTGAATATATTGTAAGCGAATCCGAGACCAAACCCGGCAAAAAAAGTCCGTCGCCGCCTTTTACAACTTCATCGCTTCAACAAGAAGCCTCTCGTAAACTCGGGTTTCCGGTTGCCAAAACAATGAGAGTTGCTCAAAATTTATATGAATCCGGATTTATTACATACATGAGAACCGATTCGTTAAATTTGTCGGACACTGCTTTAAAATCTGCAGAAAATGTAATTACATCTGAATTTGGTGATAAATATTATAAGAAAAGAGTTTTCAAAACTAAAACAAAAGGAGCTCAAGAAGCTCACGAAGCAATTCGTCCTACAGATTTTAAAAAGGAAAATATTGAAGGAACTTATGACGAAAGAAAACTTTACGATTTAATTCGTAAACGAGCAATGGCATCACAAATGAGCGATGCTGTTTTTGAAAAAACAAATGTTAAAATTGATATTTCAAAATCTAAATATTTTTATTCTGCTTCCGGAGAAGTTTTAATTTTCGACGGGTTTTTAAAAGTTTATAATAATTCTGAAGAGGACGAAGAGAAAAAAGTATTTCTTCCAACTATAAAAGTAGGTCAAAAACCTGAATTGAAAATTTCGGAAGCAATTCAAAAATACACAAAACATTCTGCTCGATACACAGAAGCAGCACTTGTTAAAAAAATGGAAGAATTGGGAATAGGTCGTCCGTCAACTTATGCACCTACAATTTCAACAATTCAAAACAGAGGATATGTTCTTAAAGAAGATAGAGAAGGAACTGTTAGAAAGTTTAAAATAATTACATTTTCTCCCGACAAAAAAATAAATGTTTCCGAAAATAAAGAAACAATAGGAACCGAAAAATCAAAACTTTTCCCCACTGATATTGGAATGGTTGTTACCGATTTTTTGGCTGAAAATTTCACCGAAATTATTGATTATAACTTTACTGCAAATGTTGAAAACGAGTTCGACATAATTTCTTTAGGAAAATTAGAATGGCAAAAAATGATTAAAGACTTTTATGAAAAATTTCATAAGCAAGTTGAAGATACCATCAAATTTTCTGAAAGAAATACTGGAGAAAGAATTCTCGGAATAGACCAAGAGACAGGTAATGAAATATCTGTAAGATTAGGACGATTTGGTCCTGTTGTTCAATCTCAAAAAATCGGATCAGAAGACAAACCGCAGTTTGCATCTTTAAATAAAGGTCAGCATATCGAAACCATTTCGCTTGATGAGGCTTTAGGATTACTTAAAAATTCTTTTTCCGGAAGATTACTCGGACAAGACCCCGAAACAGGAAAAAATATTTATACCCGAATTGCCAGATATGGCGCAATTGCTCAAATTGGCGAAAATGACGATGCGGAAAAACCACGATTTGCTCCTTTGCTCTCAGGAATGACAATTGAAAACATAACCTTGGAACAAGCTGTTGAATTATTCCGACTTCCAAGATATATTGGTGATTATCAAGAAAAAAACATTACTATTGCTGTAGGAAAATTTGGTCCTTATGTGAAATTCGGAAATCTATTTGCATCACTTAAAAAAGATGATAATCCTTTAACAATTAAACTCGAAAGAGCTGTTGAACTTATTAAAGAAAAGATTCAAAAAGATAAGGACAGATTGATAAAAGATTTCCCTGAAAATGATAAAGTTATCATAATTAAAGACAGATGGGGCAGACCTTGTATTTTTTTCAATAAAAAATATTTTAACATTGCCGACATCAAAAATCCTGAAACATTAACTTTAGAAAAATGTATGGAAATTATTGATAAAACCATAGGAAAAGAACAAAAAAAAACAGGGAAAACAAAGAAAAAATAATTTAATTTCGGAAAATGGACATAAACCAATATTTAGATACGGTAAGTATTGATACCGAAGCATATCGTTTTATACATAATGCTGATTCATTATTGAATAATATTGCAAAAAATACCGAAAAAAATCCGCTTAATTTAAGCGAGAAATTCCAAATTGCAATTTTAGGAGTTCCGGAAGACAGAAATACACCAAACAAAGGAACATCAAAAGCTCCCGATGAAATTAGAAAAGAACTTTATAAACTTTATAAACCTTCGTCAAATATTAGAATTATTGATTTGGGCAATTTAAAACGAGGAAAAAATACAAATGATACATATATTGCTCTTAAAGATGTTATTTACGAATTATTAAAAAAGAAAATAATTCCGGTTGTAATCGGAGGTTCGCAAGAACTAACAAGACCAATATTTGCAGCTTACGAAAAATTAAAACGTGTTACAAATATAACAGCTGTAGATTCAAAATTTGACATAGGAGATTCACACGAACAATTTGACTCACAATCATATTTGTCAAATATTGTAAGCAAAAAAAGCAAATATCTTTTTAATTTTTCAAATATCGGATATCAAACATATTATGTTCCGCAAGACGATATCGAATTAATGAACAAAATGTATTTTGACACATTAAGACTCGGTCTTGCACGTTCAAAAATTCAAAATATTGAACCATATATTCGCGACAGCGATTTAGTTACAATGGATATAAGTTCCGTGAAAAGTTCAGACGCTCCGGGTCATTATGATGCTTCAATACACGGTTTTTACGGCGAAGAAATATGTCAAATTGCAAGATATTGCGGAACAAGTATTAAACTTTCATGTCTCGGGTTATTTGAAGTAAATCCGGATTTCGACAAAGAAAATAAAACATCAAAACTTGCCGCACAAATTATATGGCATTTTTTGCAAGGATTCTCTGTTAGAAAAAATGAGCAACCTAAATCCGATTCAAAAAAATTTCAAAAATTTATTGTAACAATAAAATCAACAGAAAATCAGTTAATTTTTTACAAGAGCAATCAATCAAATCGTTGGTGGATCGAAATTCCTTATATTTACAGGAAAGTTGAAAAAACTTTAATAATTTCTTGCTCAGAAGATGATTATTTTGTTGCAGCAAGAAATGAAATTCCGGATATCTGGTGGAAATATTTTCAGAAATTAAATTAATCTGAAACAAAAGATGTAATAAATTCGTAATATAAATACATTAATAAATGACAAAGCAATTTTTTAATAAAAATATAATATTTAATTTTACGGTTTTAACAAAAATAATTGTTTATTTTGCCATTATTGATACAAAAAATACTATGAGGAGATATTTTTCTCTATTACTGATTATATCATATTCTACAATCGTTTTTTCGCAGCAAGACCCACAATTTGCTCACACGATGTATAATAATTTATACACAAATCCGGGATATTCCGGAATGGACGACGGAATAACGGTATACGCAATAAACAGACAACAATGGGTTGGTTTTGACGGTGCTCCGGTTACTACATTGGCAGGAATACATTCAAAAATTAAACCTTTCGGAATAGCATCAGGCATTGGTCTTGTTATTTCCGACGACAGATTTGAATTTGAAAAAGATTTCGCTGCCAAATTATCATACTCATATCATAAAAATTTTGGCAGAGGAAAGTTGGGTATAGGGATGTCAGTCGGATTTATTAATTTCGATTTAAGCGGAAGTTGGAGTCCGCCGGAAACACCGGCATCAGGCGACCCTTATATTCCTCAGGAAGCAGTTAGAAAAATAGTGTTAGATTTAAATTTTGGAATTTTTTATCAAATTAAAGATAAATTTTATTTTGGTATCTCAACAACACATATCAATCAACCCGAAATAAAATATCCCGGAGTAACGGCATCATTTTTGAGACGCCATTATTACGCAACAACAGGATATAATTTAAGATTATTAAATTCTCCTATTGAACTAAAACCCTCTGTTTTTGCAGAGTTTGACGGAACAAAATTACAATTGAGCGGTAATATTACCGGCTTATACAATAAAAAATTCTGGTTGGGCGTTTCATATAGAAATCAAGATGCAATTTTTCCAATGGCCGGAGTTGTTCTTGTTAACGGATTAAAAGTTGGATACGCTTACGAATTGTCTCTTTCTAAAATGATAACAGTAAGCAAAGGAACTCATGAAGTATTTTTGGAATATAGTTTTGACATTTGGAAAGCTAACAAAAATTATAAATATAAATCAATATTATATCTATAAAAACTAAAATAAATAATTTAAGCAATCAATATCAGGTATTATGAAAAAGTTAAGTATTCTTATTTTTGTATTTGCAGCACTGTTTATGTACAGTTGCGGCGACAAAGGACCTCAAGGTGAACTTGTTGGTGTCGGAGGAGGCGAAAATTGGTTTGAACCCGAACCATACGGAATGGTTTTTATTCCTCAAGGCAGTTTCAATATGGGAGGCAACGACCAAGATGTACCTTTCGCATACACTTCACAAACAAAAACTGTTTCAATAGATCCTTTCTGGATGGACGCTACCGAAATTACAAACACAGAATACAAACAATTTGTGTATTGGGTAAGAGATTCTATTGCAAAAAGATATCTTGTTGGTGCAGATTTCGAAGAATATAAAAAAATAATTGACGAGGAAAAAATGTTAGCCTTAAATCCGGACTACGACCATGATGACGCAAAAACATGCCTTCTTAATTGGGATGTTGATGTGGAATGGAAAAGAGCAGATGAAGACTATCAAACAGCTCTTAATCAACTTTTTCTTCCCGTTCAAGAAAGATTCTTCAAACAAAAAGAAGTTGACACAAGAAAACTTATATATGAATATGAGTGGGTTGATTTAAAACAAGCAGCCAAAAAAACAAATAAATATAATTTCAATGCTGATTTTACCGGCGGTGAATATAAAGGAACAGTAATTGATGCAAAAGGAAATCCTGTACCAATTAAAGACAGATCAGCATTTATTATGCACTCAAAAATAAATGTTTATCCCGATACATTGGTGTGGATGCAAGATTATACTTATTCTTATAACGAACCATTGGCTAAAAGTTATTTCTGGCACACAGCATACAATGATTATCCTGTTGTAGGAGTAAATTGGGTTCAAGCAAATGCATTCTGTATTTGGAGAACACAATTGATGAGAAATTATAACCAATCACAAGGAATTGCTCCGTTTCAAGATTATAGATTACCAACAGAAGCAGAATGGGAATATGCTGCTCGCGGAGGTTTAGCACTTTCAATGTATCCTTGGGGCGGACCATATACAAGAAACGTTCACGGATGTTTTATCGCAAACTTTAAACCTCTTAGAGGAAATTACGGCGACGACGGCGGAAACAGAACTCTTGAAGTAAAAAGATATGCTCCTAACGAATACGGATTATATGATATGGCCGGAAACGTTGCCGAGTGGACTTCAGATGCATTTGATGAATCGGCATACAGTTTTACTCACGATTTAAACCCCGACCACAGATATAACGCAATGGCAGATGATCCGCCGGCTTTAAAAAGAAAAGTAATCAGAGGCGGTTCTTGGAAAGATGTTGCATATTACATGCAAGTTGGTGTAAGAACTTTTGAATACCAAGATACAGCAAAATCTTATGTAGGATTTAGATGTGTAAGATCTTTTATGGGACGTGATGCTATGGATTGGGACGTTAATAACTTTTAGATAAAATACCTGTTTATCAAAAAAAAATGAAGTCTCCCGGAAATTTTTCGGGAGACTTTTTTTGTCTGTAAGTCTGGTGTTATTTACATGTTTGATAATTTGGCAAGAAAATTGTCCAATAATATTAAAAGAATTTTATCACTTCTTATTTTTTTTTATAAAAAAAATACTTATTTTTATCATTATTTTGTTTTAATATTAATTACTAATTAAATATTTATTATTATGGCTAATTTTACAGAAAGTCACACGTTTAAGGTATTTATGAAATATCTATACGGCATTGGTGCAGCAATAGTACTTATTGGTGCGCTTTTTAAACTTACTCATTGGCCCGGAGCTACCACAATGTTGACTGTCGGACTTTTGACTGAGGCTGTTATTTTTATTTTTTCTGCATTTGAACCCCTTCACGAAGAATTGGATTGGACCTTGGTTTATCCCGAACTTGCCGGCTTAGGAGCAACAATTGATTTGCCCATGAATAAAGCAAAAGATAAAGATTTACCTGTTAAAGGATCATCTGAAGCAATTACTAAATTTAATCAAATGATAGAATCGGCGGGGGAAACAAATCTTTTTGAAAAATTCGGCGACGGAATTAAAAATTTGAGCGAAAAAGTATCTAACATGTCTGACATTTCTGATGCCACACTAACAACTAAAGAATACTCTAACAGCATGAAAACCGCTGCATCAACCGTTAACGATTTTAACGAAAAATTTGGAGACGGCGCCAAAACTGTAAGCAGTGCAGTAGGAAACCTTGCCGACACATACAACAAATCAGCTGAAACAATAAGTTACTCATCTGACAGTTTAGGAGATGCGTTTTCTCAGGTTTCTCAAAAAGTTACATTGGGCGGAAACGAATTTACTGAATCATATAAGAGACTTACAGGTTCAATGGATTTAGATTTCTCTTCACTTCAAGAAGGAAATTCTGAATACAATCAACATATAGGAAAATTAAACAAAAATTTATCGGCATTAAATGCAATTTTTGAATTACAACTGAATGAAGCAGATTTAGACAAAATGATGGAAGACCTTCAAGGCTCTGTTCATAATTCGAAAAAATATAACACCGAAATTACTAAATTAGGTAATAAACTTGAAGCTCTTAATACTATTTACGGAAACATGCTTGCTGCAATGAATGTGAAATTAAATGATTAATTTATTTCAAAGCACAAAAAATTATTTTAGAAACTTAAAAAATTAGTATTATGAGTCATGGAAATTTATCACCAAGGCAGAAAATGATAAATTTGATGTATTTGGTTCTTACGGCACTTTTAGCAATGAACGTGTCGGCCGAAGTACTCAATGCTTTCGTCTTGGTAAATGAAAGTTTAAGAAAAACAGAAGCAAGTATAACTTCCAAAAACGATGATGTTTATGCTCAATTTGCAAGTAAATATGAAGCAAACAAAAATAAAGTTGCCGAATGGAAATCAAAATCCGACAGAGTAAAAACTTTAACAAAAGATCTTGTTTCATATATTTCTACCTTGCAAGAAGAAATTCTTACCGTAGCAGGTGAAAATCTTGAGTTATATAAATCTGAAGGAACAGGAAGTATACAAAAGAAAGATGAAAGAGAAAGCCCTCTATTCACAATGATTGAAAAGAAAGTTGGCACATCTAATAACGCTCTTCTTCTAAAAGCTAAAATAGAGGCGTTTAGAGACAGCATTAAGCTAATTATCGGAGAAGATGATGCTATTTCAAAAGGAATTTTAGCCGGAATGAATATGAATTTGAGTACAGCCGACGTTAAAGTTGAAAGTGGTACTAAAAAATGGGAAATGGCCAATTTTGACCAATTACCTTTAGTAGCAGTTGTTTCAATGTTATCAAAAATGAAAACTGATATTCTAAATGTTGAATCTGATGCCATTACCTTTTTGATGTCTAAAATTGAAGCAAAATCTTTCAAATTCTCTAAAGTTGAGGCATTTGTTGATGCTGAAAAAGGTTATATATTACAAGGAGAGCAATATAATGCAAGAATTTTTATTGCTGCTTCGGATACAACTCAAATTCCTGTAATCAGAATGGAAAACGGAAATCTACTTCCTGTTGATTCTGCCACAGGTATGGGAAGATATTCGGTGAACACCAGTTCTGCCGGTGTATTTAAAGTTAAAGGACAGATTGAACTTTTAGCTCCGGGATCAACAACCGAAATTCTCAAATATCCATTTGAAAAAGAATATCAAGTTGCTGTTCCGAGTGTCAGCGTTTCGCCAACTGCAATGAACGTATTTTATATTGGGGTTGATAATCCGGTTGAAATTACAGCTGCAGGAACACCTGCCGATAAATTATCTGTAGGAATTTCAGGTGGCGGTTCAATAACCAGAAAAGGAAACGGATATAATGTTAGAGTAAAAGTTCCGGGAGAAGTAATTATCACTGTTAGTGCAGACGGCAGAACTTTAGGCTCTAAGAAATTTAGAGTAAAAAGCGTTCCGGACCCTGTTACTACTGTGGGCGGCGATAAATCAAATTGGAAAGGCGGAACAATGGCTCAAAGCACATTGGTTGCTTTAAACGGTATAAATGCTACACTTGAAAATTTTGATTTTGCATTATCGTTTGACATTACTCAATTTGATGTTACTTGTAACATTGGAGGTTTTGATGAAACGCAAAAGTCTAATTCAAGAACTTTCACAGCAGCACAAAAAAATCTTATAAGACAAGCGAAAAGAAATTCACGTGTAATTATCGAAAATGTCAAAGCCAGAGGACCGGCAGGAGACACAAGAAAATTAAATGACGTTGTTTTAAAAATAAATTAAGTTTGTAATAATGCCATAATTAATATTATAAGTCGTAAATTTCTTACATCGAAATTTACGACTTTGATATAATATTTAACTGATATTAAAATAAATTTACTTTAATTTGCGTTATAATTTAAAGTTCAAAAAAAACAGATATCATAAAATAAAATAAAGTATGAAAAAAGTATTGTTTCTTCTAATCGGAATCTTCTTTTTGTCGGCATTAAACACCGAATCTAAAGCTCAACTTATGACCGGAGTGTATGAACAAAATATCAATCAAGGTCGTAAACCTGTTCCATACCAATTCGTAAGAGAAAGCGATGTTATGTGGTCTAAAATTATTTGGAGAAGACTAAATATGACCGAAAAAATGAATCTTCCTCTTTATTATCCTACAATTGAGATGGAAGACAGAAAAAGTTTAATCCAATTAATTATGTTTGGTATTAAAAATAAAAGTTTGACTCCTTTCTCAACCGATGAGTTTTCCAATCAGTTAACAATGGCAGAAATTGATTCAAAATTCGGAGCAGAAGTAGATACAACTTATGATGTTGACCCTGAAACCGGTGAAACAATTCCAATTATCAGTAAGAAAAAAGCTAATCTTGGTGAGGTTAAAGAGCTTTTAATTAAGGAAATGTGGTATTTCGACAAACAACGCTCCGTTATGGAAGTTAGAATAATCGGATTGGCTCCAATTAGAGTTTATTACAGAGACGACGACCCGGATCAAGAAACAGCCAGATATGTAAGACTATTTTGGATATATTATCCGGAAGCAAGAAATATTTTTGCAAGTCAACCAATTTACAATGAAAATAATCAATCTTCTCAACTAACTTATGATGATATTTTCTTTAAAAGAAGATTTTCAGGTTATATATTTCAAGAATCAAATGTATACGACAATAGACGTATAGAAGAATATACAACAGGGCTTGATATTTTAATTCAATCCGAAAGAATAAAAGAAGAGATTTTTAATTTTGAACACGATTTGTGGGAATTCTAAATCTTAAAACGGAATATTTTGAATAGTTAAATTAAATAACAACTATTTATAATTCTGGTCTACAGTCTTCAGTCAGCAGTTATTTCTAAAATTTGTTAGAAATAATGTTGGTTGAAGACTGTGAACTTTAAAGCAGAATAGTAATTTGATATTTTAATGAAGAATTATTTTTCGCAAATATTCTTTTATGTGTATTTTTCGCCTTTATTTATTTTAACATCATGCACAAACTGACGAATTTTATTTTCGTCATTTTTTTTGCAAATCATTAATATATTGTCCGATTCGGCAATTATAAAATTATCCATTCCTTGAATAATAACAAGCTTATCATCAGGAACTTTAATAATTGTATTTGTGCTTTCGTAAGAAATTACATTTTTTCCGAGAATAACGTTCCCGTTTTCATCTTTATTCGATTTTTCGTAAATAGAATCCCATGTTCCCAAATCGCTCCAGCCAAATTCTGTACATAAAACATAAACATTTTCGGCATGTTCCATAATTCCAATATCAACAGAAATATTTTTACATTCGCTATATGCACTTTTTACCATTTCGGCATTTTTTTCAGGCGATTCTTCAAGTTTTATTTGCTGAAAAACTTTAGTTATTTCAGGTAAATATTTGTCATAAGCAATGTCGATACTCTTTAGCGACCAAATAAAAATTCCCGAATTCCAAAAGAATTCTCCGCTTTTTATAAATGCTTCTGCTGTTTGTTTATCCGGTTTTTCGGTAAATGTTTTAACTCTTTGAACGTAAGGAAATTTTTTGTCGGGCTTATTGCTTATTTGAATATATCCGTAGCCGGTTTCAGGTCTGTCGGGTGTAATTCCTAATGTTAAAAGCCCGTCGTTTTGGGATACAAATTCAAAACTTTTTTTAATTACTTCAATAAATTTTTCTTCGTTTGTAATTAAGTGATCCGATGGTGCAACAACAATTTTTGCATCAGGATTTTTACTTCGAATTATAAAATTTGAATAGGCTATGCACGGAGCTGTATTTCTTCTTAACGGCTCGGACAATATTTGGCTGTCATCAATTTCGGGTAATATTTCTTTTATTGTTGCAAAGTGTTCTAAATTTCCGACAATATAAATATTTTCGGTTAAACATACTTTTGAAAACCTGTCGAATGTTTGTCGCAAAAGAGTTTTTCCAACACCCAAAATATCAAGAAACTGCTTTGGTTTGCTTGAACGACTAATCGGCCAAAATCTTGCGCCTATTCCGCCGGCCATAATTACACAGTAATTGTTTTTATCCATTGCTGTTTTATTTTTTTAGATTGTTTATTTGTTCTTTTAAAGCGTTAATTTTCATTTCTGCATCAGTTTTTTTTGCATTTTCTTTTTCAAGAACATTTGCCGGAGCGTTTTGAACAAATCTTTCGTTGCTTAATTTATTCAATACACTTTCCAAAAATCCTTCTGCATATTTTAGTTCTTCTTCCAATTTTTTTATTTCTTCTTCCGGATTAATAAGTTCTTGCATCGGAACAAAATATTCAGTTTTCTTAACTATAAATTGAATTGCTCCTGAAAGTATTTCTTTTGTTTCTGAAATATCCGATAATCCTGAAAGTTTTTTAATAATTGATTCAAATACATTATCATATTTGCCCGATTCTGTTTTGTATAGAAGTTTTAATTCTGTTTTGAATGATATATTTTTATCTTTTCTGATATTTCTAATATTTGAAATTATTTCTTTTGTTTGTTCAAATTTTGTAAGAAGTTTACTGTCGTATCCTGAATTTTCGGGCATTTCAGAAATCATTATACTTTCACCGATTTCTCTTTCGTAAAGTTTTTGCCATATTTCTTCTGTTATAAAAGGCATAAAAGGATGAAGAATTTTTAAAAGTTTTTCAAAAATATCTTTCACGCTTTTGAAAGTTTTTATATCAATTGGTGTTTGATATTGAGGTTTAACTGCTTCAAGAAACCACGACGAAAATTCTTCTCTGAATAATCTGTAAACTGTCATTAATGCTTCAGAAATTCTAAAACTTTCAAGTTGACTGTCAATTGATTCCAGCGATTCGTTGATTTTATTTTCAAACCACAAAATTGCTGATTTTGCATAATCGGGTTGTTCAATATTTACATCTGTTTCCCAACTTTCAATTAATCTGAATGAATTCCAAATTTTGTTACTAAAATTTCTTCCTTGTTCCGGAAGGCTTTCTTCATAAAGCAAATCTCCGCCAGCCGGTGAACAAAGCATCATTCCTACACGAACAGAATCTGCTCCGTATTTTTCAATTAAATCCAGCGGATCGGGTGAATTTCCGAGTTGTTTAGACATTTTTCGTCCTTGAGCATCTCTAACCATTCCGGTGAAATATACATTTTTGAACGGTAAATCGTTTCTGTATTCATATCCGGCAATTATCATTCGGGCAACCCAAAAGAAAATAATATCGTGTCCGGTTGTTAAAACATTTGTAGGATAATAGTATTTAATGTCTTCGTTTTCAGGCTCGTTTATTCCGTTGAAAACAGAAATCGGCCAAAGCCACGACGAAAACCAAGTATCCAAAACGTCTTCATCTTGACGAAGTTCGTCAGCTTTCAAATTTTGGTTTCCTGTTTTTTCTTTTGCCAAAACAAGAGCTTTTTCAATGTTTTCGGCAATTACAAAATCGTTGCTGTTTGGAAGATAATAAGCCGGAATTCTTTGTCCCCACCATAATTGGCGAGAAATATTCCAATCTCTTACATTTTCCATCCAGTGCATGTATGTGTTTTTAAATCTTTTAGGTGAAAAACTTATATTGTCGTTTTCTACATTTTCTATTGCAGGTTTTACAATTTCAGCCATTTTCAGAAACCATTGCATTGATAGTTTTGGTTCAATAGGAACATCAGTTCTTTGCGAATAACCAACTCTGTTAATATAATCTTCTGTTTTAACTAAATTTCCCGAATTTTTTAAATCTTCGGTAATTAATTTTCTTACTTCAAATCTGTCGATTCCAATATAATGTTCGGCCGATTCGTTTATTGTTCCGTCGTCGTTAAAAATATCTATTGTTTCAAGATTATGTTTTTGTCCTAATAAATAGTCGTTTTCATCGTGAGCAGGAGTAACTTTTAATGCACCTGTTCCAAATTCAATTGTAATATAATTGTCAACAATTATTGGAACTTCTCTGTTAATAATCGGAATTATTACTTTTTTTCCGTGAAGATGTTTATATCTTTCATCGTCGGGATGAACGCAAACCGCAGAATCTCCCAAAATTGTTTCCGGACGAGTTGTAGCAATTGTTACAAATTCGTTTGTATCTTTAATTTGATATTTAACATAATATAATTTTGATTTCTCATCTTTATAAACAACTTCTTCGTCGGAAACAGCTGTTTTGGCAATCGGATCCCAATTTACCATTCTAACTCCGCGATAAATTTTATCTTTTTTATATAAATCGATAAACACCTTAATAACACTTTGATACATGTCGTCATCGAGAGTAAATTTTGTTCTGTCCCAATCGCACGAAGCTCCAAGTTTTTTTAATTGTTCGAGAATAATTCCGCCGTGTTTGTGAGTCCATTCCCAAGCGTGTTCGAGGAATTTGTCTCTTGAAATATCTTTTTTATTTATTCCTTGCAATTTAAGTTTATTAACAACTTTTGCTTCTGTAGCTATTGAAGCATGGTCGGTTCCGGGAATCCAACAAGCATTTTTGCCTTTCATTCTTGCACGTCGAATTAAAATATCCTGAATTGTATTATTCATTATATGTCCCATGTGCAAAATTCCTGTAACATTTGGCGGCGGAATCACAATTGTAAAAGGCTCTCTGTCATCGGGTTCGGAATGGAAGTATTTATTATCGAGCCAATATTTATACCATTTCTCTTCTGTTGATTTATGATTGTATTTTGTAGAAGTGTTTTCCATTTTATCGAAATATTTTATTTTTTATTGATGAGATGCAAAAGTAAAAGTTAAATCTTAAGTTTCAATTTTTTATTTTATTAAAATTTAGAACTTAAATACAAATTTTGTTCTGAAATAATAAAATAATTTTTGAATATTTTCGGGCGGTTTGGAATCGTAATCGGCCGAATATCCTATGTCTAAAGCAAAGTTTTTAGTAAAATCAAATCTTGAGCTAATTTCTCCCGACATTCTAAAATCTTTAAAATCGGAGAATGCAGGTTGGTAATAAGTTATGTAATTAAACGATATTTTATTGTTTAAAGTGAAATATGTATTTACATAAAAATCTAATCTTAAAAGCTTTGTAATACTGTGCATTGAATCGGTAAGTTGTTCGTATTCATACATGAAAAGCTGAGCAGTATATAACTTGAATTTTTCCTTTTCGGCAATTCTAAATCTTGGACCAATTCCGCCAATTATTCTTTCTTTCAGCAATTTGTTTGCATTATATTGTGCTTGAAAAAAACTTTCAAAAACAAGAAAACTTGTATCTCTTAAATTATAGTTATATCGCAAATGAATAAATCCGTCGTTAATTAAATTTCCGGTATCGAGCCTTAAATATTTGATATTATTGATAAAAATTAATGTAGTTGCCTTTTTTTTATATTGAATATCAATATTGTTTTTCAGCTCAAAAATCTTATTTCCCGAATTTTTTAATGAAAATTCAAAATCGGCAGTTCCTTGAAATCCGTCTTTGTTTCCTTTTCTGTTTTTTTCAATATTTACAATCTGGGAAAATCCTGAGTTGAAAGAAATTATTAATAATAAAAGTATCGATATGTATTTTAAGAAAATCTTTTGCATTTATTCTTTTATCCGTTCAAATTAAAATTTTGCTTTTTATTCAATGTTTTCCGGATAATTAATTCTGTCGGGCACAACCCACGAATTTGGAAAAGTTGAAGAAATTATTTTATTGAAATAAAGTGCTTCGGCTTTTGTTCTAAAATCGCCTACACGAAGTTTAAAATATGGCGATTCGTAAATAATGTATGAACCGTATTTGTCGCCGTATTTATACATAAATTTTTCTTTGGCGCTTCGTGAAGCATTCATTGCACTTTGCCCTGAGCCAAAATATATTTGAACTCTGTAGCCCGGAAATTTTTTATCGTTTGAGTTAACACTTTTTTGTAATAAATTGCCTAACAAAGCATCTTGTTTAATTATTATTTTCCCGTCGGTTGCACCAATTCCTGACGGAAGGAATGAAAATTCCTCAATCCTTTTTGTCTCGGTTTGAGAAAAAACGTTTGAAATTGAGATTGTTAATAAAGCAAGTAAAATTATTTTCTTCATTTTTGTGTTTATTTTTTATTTGAAATATTTATGATTTTTTCTTCTTCAATATTTATTTTTTTTGATACAAGCATTGCTCGCACTTTAATAAATCCTTTGACCTTTAAATTGATTTTATTTTGCCTGAATATCTTTATCAGAGTAATTGTTTTTTGCGAAAAGATTTCAGTAAATTTTATATCAACTGGAAACTCTACAATTTCGTTAGAATTTCCATTAATCGAAACTTTTTCCGAAGAAACTATATTTCCTATAAGTTGCTTATCAGCAGATAATTCAAGTTCGTAATTTGTAATTTTTATTGAATATGAATTCGGATTTTTTATTTGAACCAATAGTTTAAATTTTAAACCTTCGTTTGAAATACTTTCTAATTTTAATCCGTTAAAATCGCCAATCTCAACAGGTTTGTAAATGTTACATGTTGAAAATGTAATTACAAATAAAATTAGGAATAAGAAATTTTTTAAATCTGATGATTTTATCATCTTTGCAAATATTTTTATTAAAAAGCAAAATTACGCTTTTTATTTTTCACTTCAAAAAAGCAAATCAAATAAAAATGACTGATATTTCAACTCTTGGAGAATTCGGATTAATAAAACATTTAACAAAAAATATCGAAATTGTTAACGAAAGCACAATCAAAGGAATTGGCGACGATGCTGCAGTTATTGATTCAAAAAATAAAAAAACCATAATAACCACCGATTTATTGGTCGAAAGCGTGCATTTCGATTTGGCTTACACACCGCTAAAACATCTTGGTTATAAGGCTGTTGTTGTAAATTTGTCCGATGTTTATGCAATGAATGCAATTCCTAAACAAATTACAGTTTCTATTGCAATTTCAAACAGATTCACGCTTGAAGCAGTAGAGGAATTATACGAAGGAATTAACGCTGCCTGCAAAAAATATAATGTCGATTTAGTAGGCGGCGACACAACTTCATCTGTTAGCGGAATGGTGATAAGTATTACCGCAATTGGCGAAGCAGAACTTGAAAATATTGTATACAGAAACGGAGCAAAAGTTAACGATTTAATTTGTGTTTCCGGCGATTTGGGAGCTGCTTATGCCGGACTTCAACTTCTCGAAAGAGAAAAAATGGTTTTTAAAGCAAATCCCGAAATTCAACCCGATATAACAAATTATGAATATATTGTTCAACGACAATTAAAACCCGAAGCCAGAAAAGATATTATTGAAATTCTAAAATCTTTAGATGTTATTCCAACTTCTATGATAGATATTTCCGACGGACTTTCATCTGAACTTTTGCATATTTGCGAGCAATCGAATTGCGGTTGTGCAATTTACGAAGATAAGTTACCAATTGCCGATGATACCAAAGAATTTTCAAAAGAAATTTTAATAGATGCAACAACATTTGCATTAAACGGCGGTGAAGATTACGAATTGCTTTTCACCGTTAAACAAACAGATTTTGAAAAAGTTGTAAAAAATCCGTATATTTCTATTATCGGATATATTACTTCGCCCGAAAATTCTTCGGTAATTATTGCTCGCGACGGAACTGAAATTCAAATTCAGGCTCAAGGCTGGAATCCTCTTAAAAAATAAGTTCAAAACCTTTATTATATTATTTCAAATCATAATAATAATTCGTTAATTGCTTTATTTTAAAGCAAAATATACTCTACAACATTTTTTTTCGACGTTATTTATTAGTTCTTTTGCAAAATGT
>DZBS01000156.1 GCA_022729995.1 Draconibacterium orientale
AATTCAGACATAAATCATATTTAACGCATGTTTGCAAAGGAATTATTTCCGGATGCGGTTTAAATTCATACTCTCTTGCAGTTGAAAGTCTTTTGTTGGATTTTAATAAAGATTAATTTAAATTGATAAATCGAAGGGCAAAATTCCGAAAATGATTCCTACAAAACTAAAATAAACTGATTCACAAAAACATGAAATCGCCCGAAATAATTATAAAAGACCCTTATTTAAAACCTTTTGAAAGTAATATTCAAAAAAGAATTACAAAATCAAAAGAAAAAGAAATTGAACTTACAAATGGAAATAAATTATCCGATTTTGCAAATGCCTACAATTATTTTGGTTTGCATAAAACCAAAAACGGATATATTTACAGAGATTGGTTGCCAAATGCCGAAAAAGTATATTTGATTGGTGATTTCTCTAATTGGGAAGTCCAAGAAGAATTTCAACTTAATAAAAAAGAATTCGGAAATTTTGAAATTTCAATATCAGAAAAAATATTAAAACACAAAGATTTATATAAACTAAAAGTTTTTTGGAACGGCGGAAACGGCGACAGAATTCCCGCTTATGCACGAAGAGTTGTTCAAGACTCTGAAACACAAATTTTTAATGCACAAGTTTGGTTTCCCGACAATGAATATAAATTTGTTCATAAATCGCCAAAAAAGAAAAATCATGCATTAATTTACGAGGCTCACATTGGAATGGCTTCACAAGAATGTAAAGTTGCAACTTATAAAGAATTCACTAAAAATATCTTACCCAAAATTGCCAATTTGGGTTATGACACAGTTCAACTTATGGCAATTCAAGAACATCCGTATTACGGTTCGTTCGGATACCACGTTTCCAATTTTTTTGCTGCTTCATCACGATTCGGAACTCCCGATGAATTAAAATTATTAATAGACACAGCACATTCTTTGGGAATTAGAGTAATTATGGATTTGATTCATTCTCACGCAGTTAAAAACGAAGTGGAAGGAATTTCAAAATACGACGGTTCCGATTATCAATTTTTTCATCAAGGGTTAAAAGGTTATCATACAGCGTGGGACTCACGATGTTTTGATTACGGAAAAAACCAAGTTTTACATTTTTTGCTTTCAAATTGTAAATTTTGGATTGAAGAATATAATTTCGACGGTTTCAGATTCGACGGAATTACAAGCATGCTTTATTTTAATCACGGATTAGCGACAGATTTCACCTCCTACGATAAATATTTTAGCGAAAATCTTGATATTGATGCAGCTGTTTATCTTTCATTGGCAAACAAATTAATTCACGAAATAAAACCCGATGCAATTACAATTGCCGAAGATATGAGCGGAATGCCCGGACTTGCCGAACCTATAAAAAAAGGCGGTTTTGGTTTCGATTACCGTCTTGCAATGGGAGTTCCCGATTATTGGATTAAAATTATTAAAGAAGTGAAAGACGAAAATTGGCATGTAGGCGAAATTTTTAATCGACTTAAAGATAAAAGAGAAAACGAAAAAACAGTTTCTTATTCCGAGTCGCACGACCAAGCTTTGGTTGGCGATAAAACAATTATTTTCAGGCTTGCCGATAAAGATATGTATGACTTTATGGCAGTTGATAAACTTACAATGAATGTTGAAAGAGCCGTTGCGCTTCATAAAATGATTAGGCTTATTACAATTGCAACCGCGCAAAGTGCATATTTGAATTTTATGGGAAACGAATTAGGACATCCGGAGTGGATTGATTTTCCGCGTGCCGGAAATAATTGGTCGTATAATTTTGCAAGGCGACTTTGGAATTTATCCGAAGATAAAAATCTTGCTTATTATTATCTGAATTCTTTTGATGCCGATATGATTAAACTGTTTTCGACATCAAATATTCTAACTCAAGATTTTTCAAATTGCTCAAATATAAACGAATACGACCAAGTTTTGGCATTTTCTAAAGGAAAGTTTTTGTTCGTTTTCAATTTTAATCCGTTTATTTCATTTACCGATTACGGAATTAGTTGCGATGAGAGTGAATATAAAATTTTGTTATCAACCGACAATAAAAAATATTTGGGATTGAATAGAATTGACCAAAAAATGGTTTATAAAACTTATTTTGAAGAAACAACAAATCAAAATTTCTTAAAACTTTATTTACCGGCCAGAACCGCAGTTGTATTAAAAAAAATGTAAAATAATTATATGAAGAAATTTATATTCATAATTTTTGTATCAATAATTTTTTCAAATTGTGCTCAAAAAGATTTTTATGTGATTGAAGGATACACGCAAGGCACTACATATAAAATTATTTATGAAGGAACATTTGAAAATTTAGGAAAAGAAGTAGATTCCGTTTTGCATAATTTTGACCTTTCGCTTTCAACATATATTCCAAATTCAATAATCTCAAAAATTAATAAAAACGAAGTTTATTCGGCTGTTGACAAATATTTTATCGACATGTATAATGAGGCCGAGCGAGTTAACAAACTTTCCGACGGTGCTTTCGATATTACAATTGCACCAATTGTAAACGCTTATGGTTTTGGGTTTACCGACAAAAATAATCAGATTGACAGTGTTTTAATCGACAGTCTTTTGCAATATGTGGGAATGGATAAAATAAAATTAGAAAATAATAAAATTCAAAAGAAATATCCGCAAGTAATGCTCGACCCAAACGCTTTGGCTCAAGGACAATCGGTTGATGTGATTTGTGATTTTCTTCTTTCAAAAGGAATAAAAAATTATTTGGTTGACATTGGCGGCGAAGTAAAAGTTAAAGGCAAAAAATATAAAAATCTTTGGTTAGTTGCTGTTGATAAGCCTATTGACGGAAATATGGAAGAAGGAAAAGATATTCAAGTGAAACTTTTTATTACTGATATTGCACTTGCAACTTCCGGCGATTACAGAAAGTTTTATGTTGAAGACGGCAAAAAATATTCGCATTCAATAAACCCAAAAACCGGACTTCCGGCACGACAAAATATTCTTAGCGTAACAATTTTTGCTCAAAGTTGCATAACAGCCGATGCAATTGCAACAGCATGTATGGTTTCGGGTTTTGAAAAAAGTTTGCAAATTTTAAAAGAAAATCCTGAATTGGAAGCATATTTTATTTATGTCGACAACCACGGAAAAACAAAAGTTTTTTATACAAAAGGAGTTGAGAAATATTTAAAATAATATGAGCTACCTTTCAAAAGTAAATAATAATTCAATATATAAAAGCAAATTGTTTTTAAATTCCGGAGAAGTTGTTATTTCAACAAATCCGCAACTTGTTTGGACAGTTTTGGGATCTTGTGTTACAATTATTTTATATTCCTCAAGATTAAAAGCTTCCGCAATTTGTCATGCTAAACTTCCCGAACAATTTTTCGATAAAACGCAATGCTCCGATCTTTGTCCCGAAACTTGTGTGAAAAATAATTTATCCCAAATCAACTTTGATTATGTAACTTGTGCT
The DNA here is from genome assembly GCA_022729995.1 of Draconibacterium orientale. GTDB lineage: Bacteria > Bacteroidota > Bacteroidia > Bacteroidales > JAADGE01 > DZBS01. The sequence goes on from DZBS01000156.1 coordinate 3,463, forward strand.
TTCAGATATATGTTTGACGAATTTAGAAAATTAAGTGTTGCAGATTCTGAAATTGAAGTTAGTTTAATTGGCGGTTCAACAGTTTTACACGGCGGTTTTGAAAAAAAATCCGTAGGATATAAAAATGTTCAAACAGCTGTTAAGATAATTAAGAAAAGCGGACTTAAGATTAGTAAAAAAGAAGTTGGCGGAACAAAAGGAAGAACAATAAATATTTTTACCGACTCAGGTGAAATACAGATTATTAATCATTCAATGTAAAAAGATGGTTTAGATTCTTTTAATTCTGTTGATTCTTTTGATACCTCGGTCGCTGAGCGAAGCCGAAGCGTTGTTTCTAAAGATGCTTTGGATACTAAAGATTTTTTTATCCACAGTATCCAAAGTATCAATAGTATTCACAGTATCTTTTTTATCTTTTTTCTAAATACTTAATACTATATACTAAAATCTAAAACGCAAAACTATAATTGAAAGCCGGAATAATCGGAAACAAACTTTGTTGATATAATTTCACTTCAGAATCTTTTGTTTTTGTGTAATAATAATACGGATTTTGTCTGTTGTAGACATTATAAATACTGAAAGACCAAGTTCTTAAACCGTGTTCTTTTTGTTTTCTTATATTTATTGCTAAATCCATTCTGTGGTAAGGTCGCATTCTGTAATCGTCTTTGTTTGAGTATGTTAAAATTATTTCGTCATACCATAAGTTCGCAGAAATTGGATATTGTGCCGAAGTGCCGTTGTTTACAGCTTCGTATTTACCAATTGGCATAGAATAAGCATAACCGGTTCCGAAAACCCAATTTGCCGAAACATCAATTCTTTCGTTTATTTGATACATTGCAACAATAGAAATATCGTGTCTTCTGTCGTATTTAAAGGGAAACGGATTACCGAAATTCAAATTTTGAAACTGTCTGTCGGATTTTGCATAAGTATAACCGAACCAGCCTGTTAGTTTTCCTTGTTTTTTTTGTAATAAAAATTCTATTCCGTAAGAAGTTCCTTTTCCTTCAGTTTCAAGTTTGTCAATCCAATTTTTTGATATCGACTTAAATGTTGCTCCTTCTTTATAAGCAATTAAATTGTCGGACGCTTTGTAATAGGCTTCAATACTGAGTTCTGCGTTATTTTTTGCCAACGATTTGTTAAACGAAACTGCATATTGTTTTGAGTTTGAAGGCGGAAGTTCCGATTTTGCCGGAACCCAAACATCCATTGGCAAAGAAACGGTATTGCTTGTGAGTAAATGAACTCGTTGTTGCATTTGTGTATATGATAATTTTATTGAAGAAGATTCGGTAATTCTAAAATTTAATAATGCTCGCGGTTCCGGCGAAAAAAATCCGGTGTTTTCAACAAAATAATATGATGCCAATATTCCAATATTTCCCGAAATTATTTTTCCAATTTGAAATTCATTTTCAAAATATATTGCTGTTTCGGGTGCATAAATATCAGTATATCCGTAGCTTGTATCAATTGTTGCTTGGTTTTCGCTGCTTAATTTGTAATATGAAAATCCGGGTTCAAAGTGGTGGTAAATACTGTTTGAACCAAAACGAATTTTATAGTTTGAAGAAATATTATATTCAAAATCCGATTTTAAAATAATATCGTTTATTGATGTTCCGAATCTAAATTTATATTCTTGGCTCAATTCTTTATTGTCGTAATCTATTGAACTATCATAGCGATATTTGGTATATGATAAAGTTATATTCGAAAAAAGTTTTGGATTAAAAATATGATTCCATCTTCCGGCAAATAAAATATTTCCCCAACGTAAAATATTATTGGCATTTATGTTGCTATAATTGTCTTTGTCTTTATATTTTACAATAACATTATCGTCGCCTTTGTAAAAGCTGAAAAATAATTTGTTGTTATCGTTAATTATGTAATTTAATTTTGCGTTAATATCATAAAAATTATAACCCAAAGATGCGTTTGAGGCAATTTTTGAAAGTGGCTGAAAAATTAAACCCCATAAAAATGCTCTTCCTGAAATTAAAAACGAACTTTTATCTTTTTTAATAGGACCTTCTAAACTGAATTTTGAAGAAATTAAACCCAAACTAAAATTTCCGTGAATTTCCTTTATGTTTCCTTCTTTCATTCTCACGTCCATTATTGATGAAAGTCTTCCGCCGTATCGAGCAGGAAATCCGCCTTTTATCAGGCTTACTTTTTTTATTGCGTCGGAATTAAATACAGAAACGAAACCGCCCAAATGGTTTACATAGTATAACGGAACATCATCAAGTAAAATCAGATTTTCGTCGGGACTTCCGCCTCTCACATATAATCCGCTACTGCCTTCGTTGCCCGATTGAACTCCGGGCATAAGTTGAAAAGCTTTCATTATATCGGGTTCAGAACCAATTGTTGGAAGTTTGTTAAGTTGATTTACCGGAATTTCCAAAACTCCGGTTTCTATGCTTTTATTTATTGGAACGTTTGCTGTTACAACAACCATTTCGATATTATTGTTTTGTTTTAAATCAAAATTCACAACTTTTTTTGAATCAAAAGAAATAAACTTGCTTTGTGTTTCATATCCGATACTTGAAACCGTAATTTCTACCGAATCTTTTTTTTCTATTTGTAAGCTGAAAAACCCAAAATTATTACTCGAAACGCTGTTTGTTGTTCCTTTTTGGTGAATTATTGCACCAATAATTTTTTCGCCTGTTTCGGCATCTGAAATATTACCGCTTATTGTAATATTTTGCGAAAAAAGTGTTAAAGGAAAAAATATTGTAAGGAATAAGATTTTGATTTTCATAAGGTTAATTTTAATGCTGTTGATTCTTTTGATGCTGTTGTTTCTTTTGATACTGTTGATGCTGTTGATTCTATTGTTACCTCGGTCGCTGAGCGAAGTCGAAGCGTTTTTTTTATCCACA
>DZBS01000157.1 GCA_022729995.1 Draconibacterium orientale
TTTGTCGGAAAAACAATGGAATTTAAAGTTGTAAAAATCAACCAAGAATTTAAAAACGTTGTTGTATCGCACAAAGCACTTATCGAAGCTGAACTTGAAGAACAAAAAACAAAAATTATTGAACAACTCGAAAAAGGACAAGTTCTTGAAGGAACTGTTAAAAACATTACAACTTACGGAGTATTTATTGATTTAGGCGGTGTTGACGGATTAATTCACATTACCGATTTATCTTGGGGTCGTGTAAATCATCCTGAAGAAGTTGTAGAACTTGACCAAAAATTAAATATAGTTATACTTGATTTTGACGAATCTAAAAAACGTATTGCATTAGGATTAAAACAATTACAACCTCATCCATGGGATTCTTTAGATAAAGAATTAAGCGTGGGAGAAAAAGTAAAAGGCAAAGTAGTTGTTATGGCCGATTACGGTGCTTTCATAGAAATTAAACCCGGAGTTGAAGGATTAATCCACGTTTCGGAAATGTCATGGTCGCAACATTTAAGAAGTGCACAAGAATTCCTTAAAGTTGGCGACGAAGTTGAAGCTCAAATTTTAACTTTAGACAGAGACGACAGAAAAATGTCATTAGGAATAAAACAACTTAAATCTGACCCTTGGGAAGGAATCGACTCAAAATATGTAATAAATTCTAAACATAAAGCAATGGTTAGAAACTTTACAAATTTTGGCGTATTTGTTGAATTAGAAGAAGGTGTTGACGGATTAATTCACATTTCCGATTTATCATGGACTAAAAAAATTAAACATCCTGCCGAATTTACACAAATTGGCGAAAATATTGATGTTGTTGTTTTAGAAATAGATAAAGAAAACAGAAGATTAAGTCTTGGACACAAACAATTAGAAGAAAATCCATGGGATGTTTTTGAAACATTATTCAGTATCGACAGCGAACACGAAGGAACAGTTTTAAATGTTGGCGATAAAGAAGCAATTATTTCTCTTCCTTACGGAGTTGAAGGACTTTGCATGACAAAACATCTTACTAAAGAAGACAATACAATGGCCAAAGAAGAAGAAAAACTGTCTTTCGTTGTTATTGATTTCTCTAAAGACGCTAAAAAAATCATGGTTTCTCACTTAAGAACTTACAAAGAAAAAGTTAAAAGAAAAACCGGAGCAAATACAAGTATTGATATCGAAAAAACAACTTTAGGTGATATTGCAAGCCTTTCGGAGCTTAAAAACAAACTTGAAGAAGATGAAAATAAAGATAATTAATATTTAACAAAAAATTGGGAATGAAAGATTTCTTCTTTCATTCCTTTTTTTGTATATTTATTAAAAATCTAAACTTAACCAAGAAAAAAATGGATAACGCATACGAAATAATAAAAAACAATAACCATACACTAATAAAAATGATTTCGGGAAAGCTTGATACAACAATAGCTCCCTCATTCAAATCGGAATTAGTTATGCTTGCCGGAAACGGTGAAAAAAATATGATTATTGATTTAAGCAACACTTTATATTGCGATTCTTCCGGTCTAAGCTCAATTCTTGTGGCTAACAGACTTTGCAGAAACGCAAAAGGAACTTTCGTTCTTACAGGATTGCAAAGCGCTGTTGAAAGATTAATTTCAATTTCGCAACTCGACTCGGTTTTGACAATTACTCAAACTGTAGATCAAGCAGTTAAAGAAATAAATAAAGAATCTGAAGAATAATAAAATGTCTTTTAAAATAACCGTTTTAGGAAGTAATTCTGCATTGCCGACTTCAAACGGGTTTCCCTCTGCTCATGTTGTTAATATTCATGAGCATTTTTTTTTGGTTGACTGTGGCGAAGGAACACAAATTCAATTAAGAAAACACAAATTCAATTTTAACAGAATTGACAGTATTTTCATAAGCCATCTTCACGGCGATCATTTCTTCGGAATTTTCGGATTAATTTCAACATTAAGTCTTCTCGGAAGATTAAAAGATTTACACATTTATTCTCACGAAAATTTAAAAAATATAATTTTTTCGGTAATTGATTTTCATACAATAAATTATAAAATTATTTTTCATAATCTAAATTACAATAATTCAGAAATAATTTTTGAAAATAAAAGCATTTCAATAAAAAGTTTTCCTTTAAAACACCGAATTGAAACTTGCGGTTTTTTGTTTTCGGAGAAAGAAAAATTAAAAAAAATCAAAAAAGAATCAATTCAAAAATATCAACTTGGTGTTATTGATATTTTAAAAATTAAAGCAGGAATGGATTTTTGTAACGAAAACGGCGAAATTATTCCAAATTCCGAACTCACCGAAATGCCCGTAAAACCTTGCTCCTACGCATATTGCTCAGATACTGAATATTTTGAACCAATTGCAGAAGAAATTAAAAATGTAGATTTACTTTATCACGAAGCAACTTTTGAAGCTTCGGGAAAAGATTTGGCTAAAAAAACCGGTCATTCCACAACAATTGATGCCGCAACAATTGCAAAAAAAGCCGAAGCAGGAAAACTAATTATCGGTCATTTTTCTACCAGATATAAAAATTACGATAAACTTGTGGCTGAAGCTCGCACAATTTTTCCGGAAACCTATCATGCAAATACCGACAGTGTTTTTGAAATATAATATTTTATGATTTCTGTTTTAATTCCTATACATAATTACGATGTAACACAGTTTGTTACCAAAATTCATTCTCTTCTTGAAAAAGAAAAAATCAATTTTGAGATAGTTTTATTTGATGATAATTCAGATTATGAATATTCAAATATTAATTCAAAATTGATTGCTCTGAATAATGTTTTTTATAAGCATTTGGAGCAAAATATTGGTCGAGCTAAAATTAGAAATTTACTTGCCGAAAATGCAATATACGAGAATCTTCTATTTGCCGATTGTGATATGGAAATAATTTCGGATAATTTTATTTCAAATTATTTATCGGCTTCAAAAAATAATCAAGTTATTTGTGGAGGAATAAAATATAAAATTGGTGAAAATATTGATAAAGAAAATTTTCTACGTTTAAAATACGGTATTAACAGAGAACAAATTTCGGCACAAAAAAGAAACAAAAACAAATACGGTTCTTTTATGACCGGAAATTTTTTCATTAAAAAAAATGTTTTTGAAAAGATAAAATTCTTAGAAAAATTAACTGTTTACGGACATGAAGATACTATTTTCGGATTGGAATTAAAAGAAAATAATGTTGAAATATTTCATATCGAAAACAATTTATATCATTGCGGAATAGATAAATCGGAGGATTTTATAGTTAAAATTCAAAGTTCGTTAACTAACTTATTTCTTCTTTATTCAAATATAAATTACAAAAATCTAATTTCAGAAGTCAGAATAATAAGAACATTCAAGAAATTTTATTTTGCAAAAAGTTTGATTTCTTTTCTGTTTAAAATATCTAATAAACTTATATTGAATAATTTAAAAGGAAAAAATCCTAATTTGTATTTATTGGATTTTTACAAATTAGGATTTTTTATAAACTTGAATAAGCCCAAAATGCTTATTTGAAATTATTAAACTATTTATTTTTAGCTGCAAATAAAGTATTTAGAAGTAAAGCTGCAATTGTTGTAAGTCCCACACCGCCAGGAACCGGCGTAATAAAAGAACATTTTGGAGCAACTTCGTCAAATTTTACATCGCCTGTAAGTTTCCAACCCGATTTTGTTTTGTCTGATTCTGTTCTGTGCATTCCAACGTCTATAACAACAGCACCTTCTTTAACCATGTCGGCAGTTACGAATTCTTTTGAGCCGATTGCGGCAATAAGAATATCGGCAGAATTAGCTATTTCTTTCAAATTCTTGGTTTTACTGTGGCATAATGTAACTGTTGCATCGCCCGAACTGCCTTTTTGCGAAAGCAGAATACTCATGGGTCTTCCTACAATATTACTTCTTCCAATAATAACACAGTGTTTTCCTGAGGTTTCAATATTGTATCTTTTCAGCATTTCGATAATTCCAAGCGGCGTTGCCGAAATAAATGAAGGAATTCCAAGTGCAAGTTTGCCGACATTTTGCGGATGAAAACCGTCAACATCTTTATTTGGGTCAACAGCCATAATAATTTTATCTTCCGAAATATGTTTTGGCAACGGCAATTGAACAATAAATCCGTCGATGTCGTCATCTTCGTTTAAATCGTGAATTGCTCTAAGAAGTTCATTTTCGCTGATATTTTCGTCAAATCTTATTAATGTTGAATTAAAACCTACTTGCTCGCAAGATTTTACTTTGCTTGCAACATAAGTTTCGCTTGCTCCGTCGGTTCCCACAAGAATTGCAGCAAGATGCGGAGTTTTTCCTCCTTTTGAAACAATTTTTTTTACTTCATCTGCAATTTCGTCTTTAATTTGTTCGGAAATTTTTTTTCCTTCTATTAAATTATACATATCAATAATTATTTAGATAAATTTAAAAAGGCAATCGAAAAAGTAAGAAATAACAAATATATTAAGTTCTTATTAATAGGTAAAATCAGTAGGCAGTCTTCAGTTCTCAGTAATTGGTTTATTATAAAACATTATTGAGAACTGAAGACTGTGGACTTAAAACAAAAAATAAACACTTAATAATTTAATTTTATAATTACTTTTAGACAACCAAATACATTGTATTCAAGTTTATCTTCTCTTCTTTTTGTTTTTTGCGGCAGGTCCGACATTTCCGGTAGCCACCATTTTCATCATTTTTTTTGTATCGCCAAATTGTTTTAAAAGTTTGTTAACTTCTTGAAGTTCGGTTCCGCTTCCGCTTGAAATTCTTTTTCTTCTGCTTCCGTTAATTAAAGCCGGATTTGAACGTTCTTCCGGTGTCATCGAATAAATTATTGCTTCAATTCCTTTAAATGAATCATTGTTAACATCAATATTTTTTACCATTTTGCCCATTCCGGGAATCATTGAAACAAGATCTTTGATATTTCCCATTTTTTTGATTTGCTGCAATTGTTTCAAAAAATCATTAAAATCGAATTGGTTTTTGGCTAATCTTTTTTGTAATCTTCTTGCTTCGTCTTCATCAATTTGCTCTTGTGCTTTTTCTACAAGTGAAACAATATCTCCCATTCCCAGAATCCTATCGGCCATACGAACAGGATAAAAAACATCAAGTCCTTCAATCCCCTCGCCTGTTCCTACAAATTTTACGGGTTTGTTCACAACACTTCTAATTGTAAGCGCCGCTCCGCCTCTTGTATCACCGTCGAGTTTTGTAAGAACAACGCCGTCGAAATCAAGTCTGTCGTTAAATTCTTTTGCAGTATTCACGGCATCTTGCCCTGTCATTGAATCAACAACAAAAAGAATTTCGTGCGGTTCTGTTTCTTTTTTGATTGCTGCAATTTCGTTCATCATTTGCTCGTCAACAGCCAAACGACCTGCGGTATCGATAATTACAACATCGTAACCTTTTATTTTGGCTTCTTTGATTGCGTCTTTTGCAATTTGAACAGGATTTTTGCTTTCGAGATTTGAAAAAACGGGAACAGAAATTTTTTCGCCTAAAACTTTTAATTGCTCAATAGCAGCAGGTCGATAAACGTCGCCTGCAACAATCATAGGAAATTTTCCTTTTTTGGTTTTAATATAGTTAGCAAGTTTTGCCGAAAAAGTTGTTTTACCGCTACCTTGAAGCCCGGCAATAAGAATAATTGCGGGTTTTCCTTTTAAATTGATATCAACTTGCTCTCCGCCCATAAGTGCGGCAAGTTCGTCGTGAACAATTTTAATTATTTGTTGTTTAGGCTTAACAGATTTAAGAACGTCTTCGCCAATAGCTTTATCTTTTACTTGAGTTGTAAAATCTTTAGCAATTTTAAAACTAACGTCGGCATCAAGTAGTGCACGTCTGACATCTTTTAAAGCTTCGGCAATATTAATTTCGGTTATTTTGCCTTCGCCTTTTAGTATTTTAAATGATTTCTCAAGTCTTTCGGATAAATTATCGAACATATTAAATTAGTTTTCAGAAAATTAAACAGTTATTTTTATTTCAAAATTTTTGTGCTGCAAATGTAGTAAAATTTGATTAAAATTTTAAAAATTAGATTGATTTTTGGGCTAAATAAAAAAAATCATTTTTTTTTGTATTTTATTTTTTCAATTAGAAAAATTGTTTTAATATTGCACGGCGATTGCGAAAATAGCTCAGTTGGTAGAGCACGACCTTGCCAAGGTCGGGGTCGCGGGT
>DZBS01000158.1 GCA_022729995.1 Draconibacterium orientale
ACCGGTTTTCAGAAACCTTTAGAGTTTAATCCTACTTCTAAAACTCCTGAAGAAAACAAGCAAACAACAATTTATTGGAATCCGAATATTAATACAGATAACTTTGGAATAGCTAATATTTCATTCAAAATACCAAATAATGTAAATTCTTTTAAAATTGTTGTTCAAGGCTTAACCCAAGACGGAAAACCTGTTTATATTGAAAAATTAATCAATCGTTGATAATCTTTTAGATAAGTTTACTAAAGGATATAAAGCAATTAAAAAACCGATAAAAGCAACCGAGAAGAATGTTACAATAAAATCGGTAAGTTTAATGTCTATGGGATATGCATCAATAATATAATTGCCCGACTCGGGAAAAGTAACAAAGCCGAATTTTTGTTGAAAGTAACTTAATATTCCGCCAACAGTTATGCCGACAATTGCTCCGATTATAGAAATAAACCAACCTTGAGTAAGAAATATTTTCTTTATTAAAGACATTTTAGCTCCCATACTTTGAAGTGTTAGAATGTCTTCTTTCTTTTCAATAATTAGCATTGTTAATGAACCTACAATACTGAACGAAGCAACAATAATAATAAACAAAATAATAAGAAACGATGCAAGGCGTTCGCTTTTCATAACTTTGTATATTTCAAATTGCTCTTCAACAGTTTCTATATTATTTTTGTTTACGGATAAATTATTAACAGCAGTTTTTATCTTTGAAATATCGGCACCGGGTTTTGTAAATACTTCCAATGAACTAACATCGGTAGCTTCTCTTTGTAAAAGCAGAGAGGCAACTTTAATATCTGCATAAATAAATTCTGCATCAATATAATTATCAACAGAAACAACTCCGGCAGGAACAAATGGTAATGAAATAAAAGATTCAAGAGGATTTGCAACACTCATATATTTACGGTTGAGTACCCAAACCGAAAATGAACGCTGAGCTTCAACAGAAATTCCGGCTTCAATTGCTATTCCTATTCCCAAAACAGCATAATTATTTTTCTTATCAAAGATATTAAAATTTCCGTCTCGCATCATTAAATCCAAACCGGTATTCGTCAAATAATTATCACTTATTCCTTTTAATGTACATATAATTTGACGGTCTTCAGATTTTATGAGAACATTATCTTCCAAAACATAAACAACATCAATTACACCTTCAATTTTTTTTATCTTATCAACATAAACAGAATCTGCCGTAAAGGTTTTTCCTTTAAATGAAGATATTTTTAAATCCGGTGCATATACACTTATTTGACTTTCAATTAGCTTACCAAATCCGTTTATCGACGAAAGCACAATAATAAGTGCAGCAGTTGCAACAGCAACAACTGAAACAGATATTATGGATATAAAATTAATAGCATTTCTGTTATTTTTTGAGAAAAGATAACGGCGAGCAATGAAAAAAGTCAAATTCATGTTAAGTAAATTTACAATAATTTATCTATTCTTTCGGCATAATCAAGTGAATCGTCAATATGAAAAGCAAGTTCCGGAACTATTCTTAATTGATTTTTAACTTTCTTTCCCAACTCAAACCTAACATGACTTTTCGTTTCATTCAATACATTAAGAACTTCTTCACGCTTTTCGGGAGGAAAAACACTCACAAACACTTTTGCAAAACTTAAATCGGGAGATATTCTTACCACGGTAACACTCAAAAGTGTATTTAGATATGTTAATGAATTGCGTTGTAAATAAATGCCAAGTTCTTTTTGGAGAAGTTTAGCAACTTTTAATTGTCTTGTTGATTCCATTTTAAATTAATTTTTAACTTGCAAAGTAAACATTCTTTATCGGAATGAGCAAAGCAGATTAAAATTATTATATTTGAAAAAAAATCAAAACTTAATTATTATGTTTCCAAAAGAAGTTTATATCAACAGAAGAAAAGAATTGACAAACTCTGTTAAAAACGGATTAATCCTATTTCCCGGAAGTACGGAAGTGCCTTATAACTACAGAGCAAACACATATCTTTTCAGACAAGACAGTAATTTTCTATATTTTTTCGGAGTTAATAATCCGGGTCTGTTCGGTGTTATAGATACAGACAACGGTGAAGATTATCTCTTTGGCGACGATATAGATATTGACGACATTATATGGATGGGCGAACTGCCAAAAATGACTTATTACGGAGATAAAATCGGTATTAAAAATACTTTGCCGACGTTTAAACTCGACGAAATTATCAAGAAAGCTCTTTCGCAAGGACGAAAAATTCATTTCACAACTCCATACAGAGCAGAGACAAAGATTCATTTGGAATCTCTTTTAGGAATTGCAATAAGTGATTTGGATAAAAATGTTTCTTTAGATTTGATAAAAGCAGTTGTTAACCTTCGATCTGTTAAAGATAAATTTGAAATTGAAGAAATTGAAAGAACCGTAGATGTTGCATACAAAATGCACACAACTGCAATGAAAATGGCAATGCCCGGAACTGTTGAAAGAGAAATTGCAGGAACAATTGAAGGAATTGCTTTATCGCACGGCGGACCGGTTTCTTTTCAAGTTATTCTTTCAATGGACGGGCAAACATTGCATAATCTTAATCACGACAAAGTATTACAAACCGGACGAATGATGGTTACCGACGCAGGTGCCGAATCGCCAATGAGATATTGCAGCGATATTACAAGAACTGTTCCTGTGGGCGGTGTTTTTAATAAACGACAAAAAGATATTTATGAAATTGTACTTCGTGCAAATACTGAATGTATTAAAATGATTAAACCCGGCATTTTTTATAAAGAAGTTCATTTACATGCAGCTAAAGTTATAGCACAAGGATTAAAAGATGTGGGAATTATGAAAGGCGATGTTGACGCTGCTGTTGCTGCAGGTGCTCATGCTCTGTTTTATCCTCACGGATTGGGACACATGATGGGGCTCGACGTGCATGATATGGAAGGACTTGGCGAAAATTTTGTGGGATATAACGAAACAGTTCAACGCAGCGAGCAATTTGGATTAGCTTTCCTAAGACTTGCAAGAAAGTTAAAACCCGGATTTGTTCTAACTGTTGAACCCGGAATATATTTTATTCCAGCTCTTATTGATATTTGGAAAAAAGAAAATAAGTGCACCGATTTCATTAACTTCGACATTGCTGAAACATACAAAGATTTTGGAGGAATAAGAATTGAAGACAATGTGCTTGTTACCGAAACAGGATACAGAGTTTTGGGAAAACCAATTCCCAAAACTGTTGTTGAAATAGAAGAAATTATGAAACAAGGTGTATAATTGTTAATGGTTAATTATTAATGGTTAATGTTGAAATTTTCAATTAATATAATCCTGAAAGGATTAAATATTAATAGCCCCGCATAACAATGCGGGGTAAAATATTCATAAAAGAAACCAACCGTGAAGCGGTTGAATACAATTTGCATATTATTATTCAACCGCTTCACGGTTGGTGATTATCATATATTTATTACCCCGAGTTTCACTCGGGGCTATTAACATTTAAGTCCTTCGGACTTTTTATAAATAATTAACCTTTGACATTACGACGGCTTTGCCTTTTTGAAGAATTTATATATTTTGTATTCCGAATACTTTAGGAAAAAGAAATTTAATTAAACCCTTACAATACTTCGTATGAAACACATACCTGCAATTTTATCGACATTGTTAATATTTGTTTGTATTAGCACAAATGCACAGAAGTCGGATTTTAGAGAATATACCGACATTGTGAGTTATAACATCAATTTAAACATTACAGACTTCAAGAATAAATCTATTTCGGGATTCACAGAACTTGATTTGATAATGAAAGAAAACCCCGATAAAAAGATTACTTTGGACTTCGAAGCTCTTATTGTGGACTCTGTATTTCTTCTGAATAAAAAAATTACTACATTTAGTTATGATAAAAGGTATCTTTCTATACCCTACCCTATTGCCGACGGTAAAAATATCAATCTAAAAATATATTACCACGGAAAACCCATAGAAGACGAGTCTTGGGGAGGATTTTTCTTTACCGACAGTATTGCTTTTAATATGGGTGTGGGTATGTCGGCTGAAGTGAAAGGATTTGGACGAATTTGGTACCCATGTAACGACGGATTTACCGATAAAGCGCTTTATACATACAACATTACTGTTCCGAAAGGTTTTAAAGCTGTTTGCTCGGGCATGCTCACAGATTCAACTCTAAATTCCGATAAAACGGAAACTTATACATGGAAACTTAACAATCCTATTCCAACATATATTTCATCGGTTGCAGTTGGAAATTACCATGTTATAAAGAGAATATATAAAGGAATTAAAAGAGATATACCTGTTGAAATATATGTTACACCAACTTACTTGAAAGAAGCTGTTCGCTCATTCAGGAATCTTACCAAAACTATTGCAGGTTTTGAAAACTCTTACGGAGAATATGTGTGGCAACGCGTGGGATATGTCGGAGTTCCGTTTAACAGCGGAGCAATGGAACATTCTTGTAACATTGCTTATCCGGAATATGCAATCGACGGCTCTAAAGACCGCGAAACTCTTTATGCACACGAACTCTCGCACAGTTGGTTCGGAAATTTGGTTACATGCAAAACAGCTAAAGACATGTGGCTCAACGAAGGCTGGGCAAGTTACTCCGAAGCATTATTTAAAGAACTGATATACGGACAAGAAGAATATGCCGATTATGTTAAGAATAATCATACCAAAGTTCTTACATACACACACATTGCAGACGGCGGTTATTTTCCCGTTTACGGTATTCCCAACCAAAACACCTACGGAAGCACTGTTTACGACAAAGGTGCGGATGTTGCATATACTTTAAGAGGATATTTGGGCGATGAATTATTCTTTGGTACTCTTAAAAGCTATTTTGTTGATAATGCATACAAAGCGGTTTCAACAGAAGAGTTTAAACAATATTTCTCAACAAAAACAGGTATTGACTTAACTGACTTCTTTAATACTTGGGTGTATACTGCCGGATTTCCACACTATGCAATTAAAGCGTTTTCAATAACAAAAAAAGCAAGTGTATACCAAACACGGGTAGTTGTAAAACAAAGTTTGAGAGAACGCTCTTTTTACGGCTTAAACAATAAGATTGATATTATGTTAATAGGTGCCGATTTATCAACAAAAATATTCACAAATATGTTCTCGGGAAGCGAGGATTCTAAAACCTTTGAAACCAACTTTAAACCGCAAGCTGTTATCATTGACCCATATCAAAAGCTGGCAGATACAAAAGTGAGCAGTTTTAAGTTTATTAAAACACTTGGAGAAACAAACTATGACTATTCAAACTTTGCTGTAACTGCAAACAAACTAAAAGACAGTGTTGCAATTTATTGTGCATCGAACTATATTGCTCCGGATAATATAACTGAAAACTCAAACAAAGTATCCAAATATATGTATTGGACAATTGCCGGTGTTGCCGATAAAACTGTTAACGAACTTGAATTCAACTTTTATGTGAACACTTATGACTATAAGTTATTTCAACCTTTTTCTAAAGTTGTTCTTTTATACAGAAGCAACTCTTCAGAAGTATTTACCAAAGTAAATTGCGACAAGAAAACTATTAACGAATATGAAGGTATATATACCGTAAAGGATTATATGTTTGGAGAATATGCGTTGGGAGTTGAAAAGTAATTATAAATTATGAATTATAAATTATGAATTATGAATTATGAATTATAAATTATGAATTATGAATTATGAATGTGTAAAAATGATACAATTATACAATATTAGAATTGACTGAATTAACAGAATATTCTAATGATACAATGGTGCAACGGCAAAGCCCTCACCGAAGGTAAATATACAATGATAGAATGATAGAAAGATAGAAAGATAGAATGAATTAAATACCTAAACTTTCCAAAAGTTCTATACTTTTGGAAAGTTTAAGAGTATCAAAATGAAAAGCTTTGTTTAAACCTAACGAAATGAGTTCACCTAAGATAAACTACTAATAACGTTTTTAAATTATATTTTCTTTTGAAACGAGTATTATTACCACTTCATTTTTCCTTTTTGGTTCTATTTTCTAATTCGTTCAAACTCTCCAAATAATTCTTTTCTGCTTCGCTCAATGTTTTTTGTTGATACTTCTTGTATTCTGTGGTAGCTTTTTCAATAGCAATTTCGTGACT
>DZBS01000159.1 GCA_022729995.1 Draconibacterium orientale
ACGCAAAGAAAAAAACTTGGACAAAATATACCGAGCCTGTTTATTTAAACAACGGAAAAATACTTTGCAAAAAAGCTTCGCTCGACGGCGATATTACTGCGTTTTATATTATTTCGCCGGACGGAAAAGAAGAAAAACTTAAAAATACCGATGCCGGATTATTTTCTGTTTCAGGAAATAAAATATGCTTTTCGCGTGTAATTCCCGATTTACGTTGGGGTTACAGAAATTATTCCGATATTATTATTTACGATTTTAAAGAAAATACAGAAACAAGAATCACAAAAAAACAAAAATACTTTGCTCCTGCTTTTTCTCCCGACGGCAGCAAAATTGCACTTGTTGAATACAACGACAAAATGGAATCGGCTTTAATAATTATTGATTCTCAAACCGGAGAAACAATTAAACGATTTGAAAGTGCTAATAATGATTTTTTACGAACTCCTTCATGGTCCGAATCCGGAGAAGAAATTGTATATACAAACACCGGAAAAACAGGAACTGCATTAAGTATTTTAAATGTCGAAACCGGAGCTTTTAAAACAATAATTAAATACGGAAGAGAAAATGTTGGTAGACCCGTTTTTTATAAAAATTTTATTGTTTACAATTCACCTTTCAGCGGAATCGGGAATATTTATGCAATTGATATTGAGAGTTTTCAAAAATTCAGAATAGTTTCAAGCAAATTCGGTTCATACAATCCGAGTATTTCTAACGATAAACTTCTTTTTATTGATTATGATGTTAATGGTTACGATATTGCCGAACTTGATTTAAAACCCGAAAATTGGGAAAAAATCGAAAATATCAGACCTTATGTTTTTGAAAGAGTCGAAAATTTAGTGGCACAAGAACAAGGAAAAAACATGATTTCGCCTGAATTAATTCCAAACAAAAATTTTGAAGTAAAAAAATATTCAAAAGTTAAACACAGTTTGAATTTTCATAGTTGGGGTTTAGATTCCGATTTTGATTCTAAAATTGGATTAAATGTTTATACTGCTAATGTTTTGAACACCGTTTTCGGAATTGCCGCAGGATATTACGATATTAATGAAAGAAGATTTTCGGCAAATGCAACTACCAGATTTTCAAAATTTTACCCGGTTTTAGATTTAATCGGCGGATATTCTCAAAGAAATGTTTACTATCCTACTTTTAGCACTTATGACGAATGGACAGAAATGAACGGAAAAGTTAACTTTACTGTCCCGTTAAATTTCTCGAGAGGAATTTATTCTCGCGGAGCAAATTTAACTTCCGGATACACATACACACAAAAACTTGGAAAAGAATACAGATATATCAACGAATCCGGCGAAGGAGTTTTCTCAAGTTTGTCATATTCTGCAACAGTTTACAATTTCAGACAAATGGCAATGCGTGATATAAACCCTAAATTCGGTCAGTTTTTATATGTAAGTTTCAAAAATACACCTTTTAACCAAATAATAAACGGCGAACAATTTTCTGTTTTGGGTTCAATATATTTTCCCGGAATATTCATGCACCATTCATTAAATTTGAAAGCAGGCTACGAAAAACAAGCGGCTTATGATCCTTTCGGGTATTGGTTTTCAACACCTCAAAACTTTCCTCGCGGACAAGAATTTGTTGCTTTTGAAGAAATGAAATCTTTTGGTGTCGATTATAAATTTCCGGTATTTTATCCCGAATTTGGAATTGGTCCGTTAATTTATTTTACACGTTTAAGAGCCGGAATATTCTACGATTACGCCGTTTTAAAAATTTTGGGAGATACAAAAAATACAAATTATCAATCAGTTGGAGCCGAAGCATTTATCGAATTTTACATTTTGCGTTTGCAAATGCCTTTTGAAATTGGCGGAAGAATTTCATATCTTATGAATAACGGCGATGTTAATTACGAATTTATAACTTTTAAAATTCCTTTTTAACAAATCTCCTAAATGGAAATCGACCAATATAATTCAATTCTTGAAACGTCGGAAGGATTTTTTAAAGACAAAGGAAGTAAATTCTTTGCCTTTGCTTTTCATGTTACAAATGAAGAAGAAATAAATTTGAGGCGTGAAGAATTGAAAAAAAAATATTATGACGCTCGTCATCATGTTTACGCTTTTATGCTTGGTGCCGATAAACAAACATTTCGTTCTTCCGACGACGGCGAACCTTCAAATTCATCAGGACCGCCAATTCTCGGACAAATTCGCTCGCACGATTTAAGCGATATTTTAATTGTTGTAATTAGATATTTCGGCGGAACAAAACTTGGAATTCCGGGTTTGATAAACGCATACAGAACCGCTGCCGACGATGCAATTAAAAACGCAAAAGTCGTTATCAAAACAGTAAAACAAAAAATAATTCTTAAGTTTGAATATTCGCAAATGAATAACGTTATGAGAATTATTAAAGAAGAAAATTTGGATATTTTTTCTCAAAATATGCAAATATCTTGCGAAATTATTATTGAAGTGCGAAAATCCGAAACCGAAAAAGTGTTGGAAAAACTCAAAAATTTCCATGAAATAAAAGTAGGATTGGGATAATTGAAGTTCACAGTCTTCAGTTCTCAGTCTTCAGTCTTCAGTCTTCAGTCATCAGTCTACAGTCTACAGTAATTGTAAGTCAATGACTAAATTTTGATTTAAGGTTCTTATATAAAATAATAAAAAATGATGTCTGTAATAGAATTTCAATTAATTTATATAATTTTCTACCGATTTTATTAAATTTTTGAAGTCCCTGCGGGACGACATTATGGTAGAAAAAATCTTTACAAAAAAATTCAAAACCACGTAGTGGTGACATTATATATCTTAGTAAACTCAAACAAATAATAAGCATCGTAGAATTCAGTTTCAAATTTTATCAAATAATTCTTGACCTATTATAAACAAATAATGTCGTCCATACCGGACTTTAAATCGCAATATATTTTTTTCTACCTGCCAATTGCCAACAGCCAATAAAGAATTATTTGTTTTTCTTAAATGCCAAATTCAAATAATTAAACAATTATTAAACTGAAAACTGAAGACTGAAAACTGAATTATTTCACAACTCTCACCGTACCTTTTAATTCAATTTTTTCTTCGTAATTTTTCAAAACATAAAAATAAACTCCCGATTCGCAATTCTCTGCTTTCCAATTATTTTCGTAGTTTTTGGTTTGATATATCTTTTGTCCCCAACGATTTAAAATTGTTAGTTCCCAAATTCCTTCTTCAATTCCTTTTATGTAGAAAACATCATTTATTCCGTCGTTTTGAGGAGTGAAAATATTCGGAATAAAAATTTCACCGCAATATTTTGTGTCAACAAAAATTGAATCTTCAAAAAATCCGCAAATATTTTCTGTTCTAAGAGAATAAATACCTTTTTGATAAACAAGTAAATACGAATTTGAAGTTCCGTCGTTCCATAAATAATCTGTATTTTCAATTTCAACACCAATTTGAAGAATTGTGTTTTCACAAATAATTGTATCGTTTCCCAAACTAAAAACCGGAATTAATATTTGTTCCAAATTCAGAGTATCAGTTGATTTGCAACCTTTCGGATTTGTAATTGTAACAAAATATTTTCCGGGATTTTCAACAAAAATTTCAGAATCGGTTGAGCTTGTATTCCACAAATATGTTAAGTTTGGAGCAAATGCCGAAATCATAAAACTTGTATTTTCGCAAAAACTTGTATCGTTTCCTAAACTAATTTCAGGATTAAAATCGAAATCAATATTAATCGAATCTTTATTTATGCAGCCTGTATAAATATTTTGAGCTTGCAAAGAATATTTTCCGGGAAGCGAAACCCAAATAGAATCAGTTGTTTCCAAATTATTCCAAATAATATTCAAATGATTTGAATTTACGCCGATTAAAACCGAATCTTGCGAACAAAAAACGGTATCGTTTCCCAAAGAAATTTCAGGAAGTTTTACAATAATTATAATTCTCTGATATTCAGATTCTATACCCGAAATCCAAGTTTTTAATTTAACAGAAAATCCTCCCGAATTTGTGAAAATATGTTTTGGGTTTAATATTTTTGAAAAATTATTTATTCCGGAATTTATATCTCCAAAATCCCAATAAACAGAGTCGATTCCGGAAATATCCGTTATTAAAAATTCGGTTTCATCTTCAAAACAAGTTTTTTGATATTTGAAAAAGGGAGTTTTAAAATTTGATTGAATAAATGAAGGTAAACCTCTCCTACTCATTTTATTATCAAGCCCAAAAGAATTTTCTTGATAATTGCATTTTGGAAAAATACTGTCCGGATAATTAATTGTGCTCAAATAATTTGAATTTACCAAAGCACAATAAATTTTATTGTCAACAGCCAATTGAAGCGAAGCGATAAAAAATAGCGAAGTATAAACTTCTGTTAACGAATTAATTATTGTAGTCGGATTTCCCGAAGATAAATCTATTTGAAAAATTTTTCTATCGGCAGTAACATAAAGTTTAGATTCGTTGCCGGAAAATTCTATTCCGTAAACAGCCTGAAAATCAAAATCAATTGTTATCGGATTTGAAATATTCCCTGTAAAAATATCTAAATCAAATATTTCAACAATTGAAGCTCTAAGAAGCCCGACAGCCAATTTGTTGCCTTTTGGCGAGCATTTCATTTGACCGATTCCGTTCAATACAAAATTTGGTTCAATTTGAATGTGAGGTGTTCCAGCTGCAACCTTTGTTGGTAAAGCATCTAAACCAAATTTTGTTAATTTCCACGAAATAAAAATATTGTTTCCCCATTCGTGCGAAAAAATCCTTACAAAACTTTTATCGGGCGAAAGAATCGCCGAAAGTTTTTCGGAAACCGAATCGGAAAGCAGAATGTTTTTTTGTGAATTTACGGCTCCAAATCCGTTATCTAAATTCATGTCGATAACCGAATAACGAAGCCCTTTTGTAACATTTCCGTTATCAGTATGATTTATTACATCGCTTGTGAAAAGATAATAAATATTCGGATTTTGCGGTTGCGGAATAATCAAAGCCGATTGCGTTGAAGAAGTGTCGCCCATTAGAGCAGTTCCGTTGAGCATCAGCTCATGATTTCTGTTCCAAATATTTACACCGTTTGTGTAGAAAAGTAAATTCCCGAGCGAATCAGAAATTGAAGAACAGCCTTCATAAGTGTTCATTTGCGAATTTGAAATCGGTTCGGCATAACCGGAAGAGAAATTAATTCCGGCATTTTTTCCGAAATACCAATTTAGCGTTTCATTTTGCGAAAAAGCCGAAAAGCTTGTCATTAAAAATAAAAAGAAAAAAGTCGATTTAAAAAATATATTCATAAGTTAAAATTTATGCTTTATAAATTTATAATAAATGTTTTAAATACGAATTATTTACAAGATAAAAATTGTTATATTTACAAAAGTGAAAGCAATAGAAATTTTATTTTCATTAAAATTTAATTTTTTTTTTTTAAAATCGTTATTCAAATATGATATTTTAATTTTAAATCTATATAAATATCAAAAAATATAAATAAAAATTTAACCAAAAAAAACATGAAACATCCATGTATTTATCTCGACACACAACCGAATGATTATTTGGGATGTTCCTATCTGACCTTTAAAAACAATTTAAAAAAAAAGAGATGAAAAAAACTTCAATATTCATTATTCTGTTTGTTTTAAGTTTTAGTGTTTATTCACAAAATAAAAAAGTTAATGCAATTTTTGAGTTATACAAAACTCATAATTATGCCGAATGTGTTATAAAATCCGAGCAATATCTCGAAAAAGTTACCGACGCTTCGATGCCGTATTTTTTGAACGGATATTCATATTTTAAACTTTCTGAACAAAAGAAAGATGAAGCTAAATATTTGGATATTAAAGATGCGTTAAAGTTCGTTTTTAAAGGATTTAAGCAAAAAGATAATGCCGATTATATTTCAAATTTTACAAAAGAATGTAAAGATTTGCACGACACAAGCTTGTCAATGGTTAATTTTTATTATAAAACAGAT
>DZBS01000043.1 GCA_022729995.1 Draconibacterium orientale
TATTAAATTCTTCGTTTTGATAGATTATTTTTTTTGTTAAACCATAAGTATTTAATGGTTTACCACGCAAACTAAATACGGCTTGAGTTTCAACGTCTCGCGATTTTGTAATTGAACCGCTTGCAGAATCTCCTTCGGTAATAAAAATCATGGATTTTTCTGCGTCTTCGTGGTTTTTATTGTAATGAACTCGGCAATCTCTAAGTTTTTTGTTGTGAACTTTTACTTTTTTTGCTCTTTGAAGAGCTAATTTTTTTATTCCGGAAATTGCTTTTCTTTCTTTTTCGGCATCTAAAATATGCCTAAGCAAAACTTCTGCAATTTCAGGATTTTTGTGAAGATAAATGTCAAGATGTTTTGTCATGAAATCCATAATAAAACTTCTAATTGATTGACCTTCGGGAGCAATATTTTTTGAACCGAGTTTTGTTTTTGTTTGTGATTCAAAAACAGGTTCTTGAACTTTTATGCTTATTGCAGCAACAATTCCGCTTCTTATATCGGAAAAATCATATTCTTTTTTATAGAAATCTCTTATGGTTTTTACAACGGCTTCTCTAAAAACGAGTAGGTGAGTACCGCCTTGTGTTGTGTGTTGTCCGTTAACGAAACTGTAATATTCTTCGCCGTATTGGCTTGAGTGTGTTAGTGCAATTTCAATATCTTCGCCTTTTAGGTGAATTATCGGGTAAAGTTGTTGTTCTTCGTTAACGTTTTCTGTTAATAAATCCAGAAGACCGTTTTTAGAATAGAACTTTTCGTCGTTATAAGTTATTGTTAGTCCGGCGTTCAGATAAACGTAGTTTTTCATCATTGCACCAACGTAATCATCTATGTATCGGTAGTCGGTGAAAAGCGAAGAATCGGGAATGAAAATAATTTCTGTTCCGTTTTTTTCTTGAGTTTTCTCAATTTTACTTTCGCTGATAATATTTCCTTCCGAGAAAATTACTTCTTTCATTTCACCTTCACGAAACGAACGAATTGTAAATCTGGTTGAAAGAGCGTTTACAGCTTTTATACCTACACCGTTAAGTCCAACGGATTTTTTGAATGCTTCGGAGTCGTATTTTGCGCCGGTGTTCATTTTTGATGAAACATCTAAGACTTTTCCCAACGGAATTCCTCTTCCGTAGTCGCGAATTCTAACTTCACCGTTTTCGGCACTCACTTCTATTTTGTTGCCGTTTCCCATCATGTATTCATCAATGGAATTGTCTAAAACTTCTTTAAGCAAAACGTATATTCCGTCATCTTGCGATGAACCGTCGCCGAGTTTGCCGATGTACATTCCCGGACGTTTTCTTATGTGCTCTTGCCAAGCTAATGTTTTGATTGAATCTTCGGTGTATGAGACTGACATTTTCGTGTGTTTTTAATTTATTCGGAGTTGGGGGTTTTATGTTCTTTACAATATGTAAAGCAAAATTTTATATTTATTTGCAAAAATACATAATAATCATTGTAAAAAGCAAATTTAGATATTAACAATTAAGCAAATTGTTAATAAATAAGTGTTTTAATGGCTTGTGAATGAATTTATTTAAAAGTTTTTAACTAAATATTAACAATTTTATCTGTTTCGGCATAGTAAATTGTTCCTAAAATTTTCGTAGAATACATTTTTTGAAGAAGATTTTTGTATTCTGTTATCTGACTGATGTGTTCCGTTTGTTCTTTTCCGAATTTGAAATCAATAACCGTTATTAATTCTTTTTCGATAATAATTCTGTCGGGAATTTTTAAATCGCCGTTTTGGTCAATTATTGCTTTTTCGGTAATTACTTCAATATTTTTTCTAAACCAAGGTTTAACGTTTTCTCTGTTAATAATTTCTTTAATTTTTTCTATTAATTCCTTTTTTTGTTCTAAAGTAATATATCCTGCAAAAAATATTTCATCTGTTTCTTTTTCAATATCTTCCAAAGTTATTATTTGCGAAATAATTTTGTGCATCATTGTTCCGTAATTCACTTTTTCGTGAATTTCTTCAATACTTTCAATATAAAAATCGTCGGATTCGCGATGAATAGCAAGTTTTTGTGTCCAATCATAATTCGGATAAAAATTTAGTGATACAGTTTGAATGTTTTCTTTTTCGGTTTTTTTCCCTTTTTCAAGATAATATTTTGAATGTTCGGTATCTAATATAAAGGTGTTTTCTTTTTCGTCGAAATAATTATTTAGTTTGATATAATCTCGTTTGTCGTCATAATTATGTTCAATTCTATCACTTACTGTTTTATATAATAGATCGCCGATTGATTTTATTTCAGATTTATTATTTTCTTCATAAATAGTAGAATAAATATATAATTCGTTAACGGCTCTTGTAAATGCAACATAAAGCATGTTTATAGAATCCATATAATTATAAAGTTTTTCGTCGAAAAAATCTTTTTGAAATATTGTTTTTGACAGCGAACTTGTTTTAACAACCGGATAATATTCGAAATCGCTAAACGGCGAAATTTCTGCTTTTGCCCACATATAACCTTTGTTTGATGTGTCGTTTGGCCATGTTGTATACGGAATTATAACAATATCAAAATCCAATCCTTTAGATTTGTGAACTGTCATTATTCTTACAGCATTTTGTTCTTCGGAAATTTCTATTGATTTTGTTGAACCTTTTTCGTTCCACCAAGTTAAAAATTCAAGTAAATCGGAATTTTCTTTTCCGGTGTAAGCAATTACAATATCCTGAAATGCTCTGATATACGGGAATTCTCTGTCTTTTAAATCTAATTCAAAAATAGTGATTAGGTTTTCTGTAATTTCGTATAAAGATTTTCTTTTAAAATGTTCTTTTTTTGAAAAAAATTCTTCGGGCAATCCGAATTTTTGATTTTCGGTTGCAAAAATTTTATGAAAATCGGTATTTTTATTTTTTGATATTTTGTTGAATTCATATCTCAAAGCCGATAAAGCTATGTTATCTCTTTCGTCGGCAATATATTTCAGAGCATTTATAATTATTTTAACAGCAGGCGACGAACCGATATAGAGTGAATCCGATGAAATTATCGGATAAGAAACTGCTCCGGGTGTATTTTCGATATAATCCAAAAGAATGTGCGAAATTTCTTTTATTTCGTTTCTTTTTCTGCAAAGAATTGTAATTTGTCCGGCTTTATAAACTCCGGATTTTATTAGTTCATCAATCTGTTTTGGAACAAGTTCTGCAATTTCTCCTTTGTAAATTTCGGGTTTTTTCGGCAAAAATTTAATGTTTACTTTTCCTCCCAATTTTGCCGGTTTCTCAACATATTTCTGATAATTATTATTGTAAGCATCTGTTAATGTTGAATCGAATTTTTCTTCTTTTAATTTATTAAGTATTTCTTTATTTTCAATTTCAAATAGCTCTAAATTATAACTGTCTTGCAAAATTTTGGGAGCATGAAGAAAAAATGTGTTGTTGAATTCCACAATGTTTTTACGGCTTCGCCAGTTTGTTTCAAGTGTTTCTTCCGATAATTGTTCGGGATTTATATTTTCTTTAACTCCGCTGAGAAGAAGTTTCCAGTCGCCTCCGCGCCAACGGTAAATGGATTGTTTAATGTCGCCCACAATTAAATTTGAATAGTTTTCGGAAAGCGAATTTTCTATTAAAGGCTTAAAAATTGACCATTGAAACGAAGAAGTATCTTGAAATTCGTCGAACAAAATATTTTTAAAACGATTTCCCATTTTTTCATATATAAAAGGTGCGTCGTTGTTTCCAATTATTTCCTTTAAAAGAAGAGTTGTGTCGCTGATAAGTAATAAGTTATTGTCATTTCGATATTGGGGAAGTAAAGCCGAGATGTCTTTTAAAATTCCGAATGAATAATAATTTTTAATAATAAATTTAGCCGAATTGTATTTTATATATTCTTCTGCCAGAAGTTTTTCGGCTGTTAAAACCAATTCGAGCATTTGCGGATAAACACTGTTAATATTATCAAGAATTTCTTTTTTTGGATTTTTATTATGCCAAAATTCAAATCCTTGAGTAGCATTTTTTATTCCTTCAGTATCAAACTCATATTTTTTTTCTTTAATCTTTTTTAGAAAATAATTAGAAATTGTTTTGAATTTTAGTCCCTGATCATCATAATTAAAACCCGAATTTTTAAGAATTGTTTCAACTTTTACCGAAAGTTCTTCCATGTTTTGTTCAAAATCGGTTATTATTTTTTTCAGAACAACAAGAAAATCTTTTAATTTTAAATTGATTTTTGAAATATCAACTTTGTCGATATAATTAAATTGTTTTAACGATTGATATTTTTCTTTAAAAATTTCTTTAGCAAGTTCTGTTAAATCATTTTTGAAATCCCAAGCTTTCCCTTCATTAATTTTATCCATTGCAAATTGTATAAGCCAATTTTGCAAATCGCGGTTTTCGGAAATTAAAAGATAAAGCATTTTTGTAAGTTCATTTGCAGCTGCATCTTGGTCAAGTTCAAGTTTATAGTTCGATGAAACATTAATTTCATAAGTAAAAGCTTTTATGATTTTTTGAACAAAACTGTCGATTGTGCTCACATAAAAAGAAGAATAATTATGCAGAATTTTAGTTCTAATAAGTTTAGCTTTATCAATAATTTCTTGTTCCGAAATATTTAAAAGTTTTGAAATGCTTTGAAAATGGTCGGCTTTTTGCCCATCGTTAATAATTGCATTAATTTCGGAAACAATTCTGGTTTTCATTTCTTCGGCAGCTTTGTTTGTGAAAGTAACGGCAAGAATTTTGCTAAAATTATCAGGATTTTCGAAAACAAGTTTTAGGAAATTTTGAGTAAGTAAAAAAGTTTTTCCCGAACCGGCAGAGGCTTTATATATTTGTAGTTTGTTTATCATTTTAAAAAAAAATACTTTTAAATTTATATGTTTGAATTGAAATATAAATGAAAATACACAAAAATCAAATTTAAAAAAATAAAAATTGGAAAACGAAATTTTATATACAATAGATATTTGGTCGCCGGAAATTATATTGCTTTTGGTTTTGTCGGGAGTTTTAATAGGAATAATAAATACACTTGCAGGCAGCGGAACAGCAATAAGTTACGCAATATTTATGCTTTTAGGATTAAGTCCGGCATACTCAAACGGCTCAATTCGGTTGGGAGTTGTAACACAAACATTGGCAGCGGGAATAAATTTTCATAAAAAGAAAATGTTAAACCTTAAATATGCCGTTTATATTGCTATTCCAATAACTTTAGGTTCCATTGTAGGAGCAGAAATTGCTGTAAATATTAATCAGGAATTGTTTAAAAAAGTTATTGGTTTTGCAATGATTATTATGATTTATTTCCTGTTACATAAGCCCGAAAAATGGATAAAAGAAAGAGACGAAGTAAATAAAAACTCAATAAAATGGTGGCATTATTTGGTTTATTTTTTAATAGGACTTTACGGCGGATTTATTCATATTGGAGTCGGTATTTTTTTGTTGGCAGCTTTAGTTTTAATGTCGGGCTATGATTTGGTTCATGCCAACGGATTAAAGGTTTTTATTGTTTTTGTTTACACGCCTTTTGCATTGGCAATTTTTATGATAAACGGACAAATTGATTATGCTGTGGGATTGTTATCGGCTGTAGGAAATACAATTGGAGGAATTTGGGCTTCTAATTATGCAGTAAAATACGGAGCAAAACCTTTAAGATGGGTACTTTTGGTTGTATTGTTTTTATTTACAATGTATTTGTTTGGTTTTTTTGATAAATTGTTTTGAAAAGTGTAAATTTGTAAAAATAATTAAATTTAAAAAGTCAAATTATGGAAAAGAAACTAAAATCTGTATTAATAATTGCCGGAATAGTAGTTTTTGTAATTGTAATATTCTCAAGTATGATATTTGTTACATTAAAACCCGGAGAAAAAGGAATAATTTTTAGAAAATTTGGAAGCGGACTTGATAAAGAACACATTTATGATGCAGGATTTCACCTTGTTGCACCATGGAACGAAATGTTGGTTTACGATGTAAAAGAGCAAAAAGTTGATGAAACAATGGACGTTCTTGATAAAAACGGTCTTAATATTCACGTTGAAGTTTCTGTTAGATTTTTTCCTGTATTCAACAAAATTGGCGAGTTACACGAAAAATTCGGAAAAAATTATGTTCAACAATTGGTTGTTCCGGAAGTAAGATCATCTGTTCGTCAAGTTATGGGACGTTACACTGCCGAAGAAATTTATTCTACAAAAAGAAAAGAAGTAGAATCTGCAATTATTGAGGAAACCGAAGGAGTATTGAAATTGCCTGAAAATAATATTCACATGACAGCACTTTTGATAAGATCAATTCAACTTCCGGAGCAAATTAAAAAAGCAATTCAAGACAAATTACAACAACAACAAGAAGCATTTGCTTATCAATATAAATTAGAAAAAGAAAAAAGCGAAGCCGAAAGAAAAAGAATTGCAGCAGAAGGAGAAGCAAGAGCAAACTCTATTATTAACAGCTCATTAACACCGGGATTATTAAAAATGAGAGGAATTGAAGCAACAATAAAATTATCGGAATCGCCTAACACAAAAGTTATTGTAATTGGAAGCGGAAGCGACGGATTACCATTAATATTAGGAAATAATTAATTTTTTTGAAAAATGAATATCGATAAAGAAAAAATAATAAATAACAAAAATAAAGTATTCAAATTTTCATCAAAACATAAATACTCAATATCAATACTTTTACTTGTTATTTATCTCGGATTTGTTGATGAAACAAGTTTTTTAAACAGATATTATCAAAAGCAAAATATAAAGGCAATTGAATCTGAAATTGAAAACTATAAAAAGAATACAAATATTAATTTAAAAAGACTTGAAGATTATAATCGGAATTCAAATAATATTGAAAGATTAGCTCGCGAAAAATTTTATTTCAAAAAGGATAATGAAGATGTTTTTGTGATAATTGATAATTCCGAAGATAATTAAATTCTTTATACACAATAATTTATAAAAATACGATTTCTTTGAAGTCGTATTTTTTTATTTCACCTGTTTGCTTTTCAATAATTAAATGACCGGAATTTTCAATACCAATAATTTTTCCTTTAAAAACTCCCGAATTATCGGAATATTTTGCCAAAATTTTATAATTCATTAAAAATTGAAAATAGTATAAATCAATTTCTTCAAACATTTTTTTCTCAAGCAAATTAATCAAAATCGAAATTTCTTTCAAAATTAATTCAAATAAAAAATTAGGGTCAATATTTTTAGAAATAATATTTTTTAGTGAAGTTGCCTTGTCTAAATCATTTTCAAAAATTTCCTGATTAACATTTAATCCGATTCCAATAATTGAGTAATTCAAATTTTTTCCGGAAATTGAGTTTTCAATTAGAATTCCGGCAATTTTTTTCTTTTCAAAATAAATATCGTTTGGCCATTTAATCTCAAAACCCGATTTGAAAAAGCTTAATGCATTAATAATAGAAATTGAAACTGCTTTTGATATATAAAACTGATTTTCAATTAGAAACGAATCAAAAAATATGGCAATTGAGCAAGTAATATTTTTTCCTTTTTCCGAAAACCACAAATTTCCTCTTTGTCCTCTGCCGTTGGTTTGTTCTTTGGCAACAATAACAAAGTTCTTTTTTACCGAAAATTCTTCAATTTTCGATTTTGCAAAATCGTTGGTAGAATCAACACTTTCGAGCCTAATAATTTCAAAGTTC
Source organism: Draconibacterium orientale (assembly GCA_022729995.1). GTDB lineage: Bacteria > Bacteroidota > Bacteroidia > Bacteroidales > JAADGE01 > DZBS01. The sequence goes on from DZBS01000043.1 coordinate 7,695, forward strand.
ATAATAAAAAGTCAAATTTTTCAAATTTCGGAAATATTTATTAGATATGAACAAACAAATTAAAATATAGGTCATATATTTGTAAAAAAGCAGTTGGTCGTTCTGTCGCTCGTGAAAACGTGAGGAAAGTCCGGACAACAAAGAGCAACGCATTTCCTAACGGGAAGATACTTGTGAAAGTATATCAGCGAAGAAGAAAATAACCGCCTCAAAACTTGTTTTTGCGGTAAGGGTGAGAAGGTGAGGTAAGAGCTCACCGGAATTGTAAGCAATTACATTTGCCGTTCGCCTTGCGTGTTGCAATTCCATGTACACCGATGCTTGAGGGCTGCTCGCTCGAAATCGGGGGGTAGGAAGCAAGAGTCGATTTGTGAATTTCGACCCAGATAAATGACAGAATTTCGGAATTAATTTTCCGAAAACAGAATCCGGCTTACAGACCGACTGACTTTTTTTTAAACTTATAAAACTACTCTTATGATTAAAATTACTGAATCTCCGCGAGATGCAATGCAATCTTTTAGAAAAATTTTATCTTTAGAAGATAAAATTAGATATATAAATGCGCTTCAGAAAGTTGGTTTTGATGTAATAGATGTCGGAAGTTTTGTTTCGCCAAAATCGGTTCCGCAAATGGCTGATACTCCTGAACTTCTAAAAAAAATTAATAAAGATAAATCATTAAGCAAAATTTCGGTTTTGGTCGGAAATTCAAAATATGCAAAAGAACTTGCAGAATATGAGTGTGTTGATTATATAAATTATCCTTTTTCAATTTCGGAAAAATTCCAAATGAAAAATTTGAATAAGGATATTTTAGAATCTGAAAAAGAAGTTGATAAAATAATTGATATTTGCATAAATTCGGGCAAAGAGGCAGTAATATCAATAGCTGCAGCGTTTGGAAATCCTTACGGCGATAAATGGTCGCCGGATATTTTGCTTGACAGAGTGATGTATTTTTATGACAAGAATATTAAACATATTTCGCTTGCCGATACTTTAGCAATGAGCAGTTCGCATATTATTGGCAATGTTTTTACGGAAGCAATAATTGAATTTCCGGAAATGAATTTTAATTTTCATTTACATTCAAAAAAAGAATTTGCATTAGAAAAAGTAGAAGCTGCATTAATTGCAGGTTGCCGAAGTTTTGATACAGTTTACGGAAACATGGGCGGTTGTCCGATGACAGGAAGTTCGCCGACAGCAAACATGGATACATTAAGTTTCATAAGTTGGCTTGGCGGAAGAGGCGAAACCGTTTATTTGGATATTGAAAAACTTTACGATGCGGTAAAAATAGGAGAAGAAATATTTAGAGAAGAGGTTTTTGCCACTTCACCGCAAATACAGTAACATCATCTATTTGTTCGGAACCGTTTTTCCAATTATGAAAAGTTGAATTTATAATGTTTTTTTGTTCATCAAGAGGTAATTCAGAAATTGAAAGAAGTAATTTCTTAAATCTTGTTTTAGAGAATTTTTTGTCTTTTTCTCCGCCCATTTGATCGAGAAAACCGTCGGTGAAAATGTAGAAAATATCGTTTTCAAAAATTTCTATTTCGTGATTTTCAAATTCAATTTCGTTATGATAAAAACCAATAGGATTTCTTGTGGCTTTATATTCAATAATTTGATTGTTTCTAATAATATATAAAGGATTAAACGCACCGGCATATTGAAGAATATTGTTTTCCTGATTAATTGTGCATAAAGCAATGTCGAGTCCGTTAGAATTTTCACTGCCAAAAAATTTAAAAACACCTTTAATTCTTTCTCTTAAAATTGTGAGAACTCCGCCGGAAGTAGAAGTTTCTCCTCTTCTAAGAATTTCATTAAGATGCGAAATTGCCAATATTGAAAGAAATGCACCCGGAACACCGTGACCGGTACAATCGGCAACGGCAAAAACATTGTAACTAAAAATTTTTGAAGCATAGTAAAAATCTCCGCTGACAACATTTTTCGGTTCAAAAAAAACCAAGTAATTTTGAAACATTTTTAAAAGAAGTGCATCTCCGGGCAAAAGTGCAGTTTGAATAGTTTTAGCATATTCCAAGCTGTCCGTAACTTCTTTATGAACCATTTCAATTTTTTCTTTTTGTAATTTTGAAATTTCTAAAAACTTCTCAATTTTTTCTTTTTGAATTTCTGTTTCAACATTTTTTTCCATTAATTGTTGGTTCACTTTTTCAATTTTTTCTTTCTCGAATGAAATTATATTTATTGAATGAAATAAATCGTCGTTTGCTATTTTGGCTTTCTTTCTGCTCGAAAAAGTAACTAATCCGAATAATATTGAAATTAGAAATAAAACTCCCGAAACTATTAAAAAAAGAAGACGTATGTAATTTTTTTCTTCAAGTTTTTGAATGTTTTTAGAAAGGATTTTCGCTTCTTTTTCATTTTCTTCAATTTGATAATTGAATTGCATTTTTTCTATTTCACTGTTTTGTAAAAGTTTATTTAAGTTGATAAGTTTCGTTTGATAAAAAAAAGCTGAATCAACTTTATTCAATTTTACATAAATATTTGTAATTCTTTGATATAGAATTATTTTATTCTCAAACATTAATAACGAATCGCAGTAATTAAGTGCAATTTTGGTATAAAAAATAGATTTATTAAATTCATTTTTTTCAAAATAAATTAGTGAAAATGTTTCATAAATTTCAAACAAATTAATATATGATTTTCCTACATTTTCTTTTTCGGCATTATAAAGTTCTTTGAAAGAAATGTTATAATCTTTTTTTCGCGAATAAGCTAATGCTCTTGAAATCTTTAGTTGATTTAGATATACATTGTAATTACTTCTCTTAGAAAAATTAATTCCTTTTGTATAATAAAATATTGCACTGTCCGGATTTTCAATATCTTGATAAAAATTTCCGAGAATTAAGTAAGAATAAATAATTTCTTTATCGGCATTGAGTTTAAGCCTTATTTTTAAAGCTTTTTGAGCATAAAAAATGGAACTGTCAAGTTTATTGGTGTTTCTAAATATTAAAGCAAAATTACTGTAAATTACTGCTTTACCCAACATTGAATTCCTATTATTTAAGTTTTCGGGTTTATTAAAAGATGCAAGAGCTTTGTTATATTCTTTTATTGCTCTTGAATAATCTAAACCTTGTGCAAAATAAATGTTTCCGATATTTACATGGTTCCAAGCAGTGTTTTTATGATACAATATTTTGTTTTGCAACGATTTAAGGTAATATTCCAACGACAAAGAATATAAACCTTTATTTATAAAAAAATCGCCAAGCCTGTCATACCATTTTGTAACGTAATATTCGTTTTTGATATTTTTAAAATATAAAATACATTCGTGAGCAGTTTCAATAGCCTTTTCGGAATTATTTTTTGCGTATTCGTAATACAGCTCGTCGAAAACACTTTCAATAAGAGAATCAGATTTGTTTTCGGTTTTGTATTTATTTAGAAGTGTAATTAATTCCTCGGTTTTTGTGTTTTTTTGTCCGAATGAATTAAATACCGATAAATTTAAAAGAATCGAAAAAACAATATATTTTATTATTTTTGAAAATGTTATCATCGAAACAGATTTATATCGTAAAGTTAAATTTTTATCGGAAAAAAAAAAGCTAAAAATGAATTTTGAAGTTTTAAATTCGGTTTATTTTATAATAATTTTTTAATCAAATAATTACAGATTATTAATGAAAATAGTAATTGTTGGAATGCCCGGCGTTGGAAAAACAAGCTTAGGAAAAAGATTAGCCGAATTTATTAATGTTAAGTTTATTGATACCGATTTTTTTATTGAAGAAAGATGTAATATGAGTGTTGCCGGAATTTTTAGAATTGTCGGAGAAAACGGGTTTAGAAAAGTTGAAAATAATATTTTGAAAGATATTTTGAATTCCGAAAACGATTTTGTTTTGTCTACAGGCGGCGGTTTACCGTGTTTTTTTGATAATATGGAATTAATAAATTCTAAAGGAATAAGCATTTATTTGTTTTCATCTGAGCAAATTTTATTTGAAAGAATTTCAGTTTCGAGGAAGAAAAGACCATTGTTAAACAATCTTTCCGAAAGCGATCTTAAACAAAAAATTTGTGAAACATATAATTTCCGAAAGAGTTTTTATGAAAAAGCAATGTTTAAAATAGATTCTGACGAAGAGAGTATTCTTGAAAAAATTTTGAATTTTGTAAATGGTTTTAAAAAATTATAAATGTGTGATTTTTAAAATTCTATTTGTTTTTTGAGTAATTTTAAATCTGTCGTCGATTCTTTTGTCAACAATCCAAAATATTTTTTCGTTGCTTTCCATAACTAATGAATCTTGTTTCTCGAAAATATTTAATTTCAAATCGGTAAAAAAATCGCTCAAATTCTTTTTATTTTTCATTCCCAAAGGATAAAAAAAATCGCCGTTTACGGTATTTCTGATAATTATTGGGAATTCAATTTTTTCGGCATCGAAAAATGCTGTTTTATTATTTTCGGGTAAAATGTTTGTCTCCGGATTTTCAATAATTTCAAAATTAAAACCTTTTAAATTATTAGAATTTTTAAAATATAAAATTTCAATAAACACATTTTTTGATTGTTCATTTTCTTTAATAAAAATATAATCTCTGTCTTTCAAAAGCGAAAAATTTTTTGAATAAAAAATCTTTCCCGATTGGTTGTTTAACGAATTAAAAATGTCGGAAACGTCGGAATAATTATAACCGAATTTGCGAATAAATTCATATAAATATGCTTTTGGAGTTTTAGAATTTTGAAGTTTTTTTATATTGATTTTTGTATATTTCCCTTCAATTTCTACACATTTTTTATAATATTTTTTTACCGATTTATTGTATATTTTTTGAATATCGGAAATTATTTCAAAATTCTTGGCAAAAGCATTTTCAAAATTCGGATTAATTTCTAAAAATAATGGTAAAATATTGATTCTTAATTTATTTCGTGTGTATTTATTGTCGAAGTTAGAATTGTCTGTTCTAAAATCTATTTTGTTTTCGGAACAATAATTTTCAATTTCCGATTTTTTTGCAAATAATAAAGGTCTTACTATATTTTTGTTTTTCATTTTAATTCCGGCAAAACCTCTAATTCCGGTTCCTGCAATTATTTTAAGAAAAAATGTTTCAATATTGTCGTTCAAATGATGAGCCGTTGCAATGTATTTGTAATTGTTTTCGGTTTTAATTTTTTCGAACCATTTGTATCTCAAATTTCTGGCTGCAAGTTCAATAGATTGTTTGTTTTGAGCAGCAAATTCGGCAGTTTGAAAGCTTGTTGTAAAAATTTTTGTGTTATATTTTTTTGCCAAATCATTACAAAAAATTTCGTCTTTATCGGATTCATCGCCTCTTAATTTGAAATTACAATGAGCTAAACCAAAATCAAATCCGTTTTCAAAAAGTAAATCGGCAAGAACAACAGAATCTGCTCCGCCGCTTATTGCAACAAGAATTTTATCGGATTTTTCAAACAGATTATTTTCTTTTATAAATTTAATGAATTTAGCTTTCATTATTCTTTTGTTTTATTTTTTTCTCTTTTTTTTAAAAGATTATTAAACTCGGTTTTGTAAAAAAAACTCAAGCCTTGTGTGTAAGGACCTGTTTCTTCGGTAATATTTCTGTTGGATTTATTGAAAACTTTCATTTTCAAATTTCCTTTTTTATTCATTTTTATTTCTGCTTCAAAATCGCCGACAATATTATTTGTTGTGTTTCTATATTCACCTTTTGCCACATTTCCGTTAATTAAAATTCTGTCGTCTAAAATTCCGGTGCTAAAATCAACTTCAATTTCTTCATTGTTTGTTAAGGATTTTTGATTGTATTTTACATCAATATCAAAATCGTCGCTCAAAAATGAAACCAGAGAGCCAAGTTGTCCGGCAAGAATTTCTGTTGGATTAATATTGTAATTTCCTTCCAAATTATCTTGTTTTGTTAATCCGGGCAAAGGTTGAAACGAATTAAGAATCAACAAAGATAAAAATTGTTTGTTAATTTCATCTTCAGGCAAATTTTCCATCATCGAAGCAGCCGAATTTCCTTTTTCGAGAATATCAACTTCAAATTTTATTGTAGGGCTCATTAGTTTTTCGGTTAACACAATTTTGCAATTTACCGGAACATATTCATTTCGTGAAGTTTCATCAAGCGTGAAATCAAAAACTTTTGCTTTGTTAATATTGTAAACAGCTTTTATTTCAATATTTGCATCAAAAGGCGAACCGTTCCACGATATTTTACTGTTTTTCTCAACATTAAATTCTTTTCCGTAAACATTTTCTACATAAAAATTGTATTTTCCTTTATCAAAAACATATTCGCCGCTCACATAAGTTTGTCCGGACGAGTTTACCGAAAAATTCAATAAACCTTCACCTTTTAAAGAAAGTGCGTCGCCTGTTGTTTCATCAAGTAAAATTGTAAGATTTGTTTGAGGCGTTAGGTTTAAATTAAAATCTAAATTGATATTTGAAAAATCCGAATTTTCCGATTCTTGAATAGTTTTTATTTGTTTTTGTCCGAAAAATACAAAATTATTGTTTTCAATTTGTTCTTCTTCTGTTGTTGCAACAAAAATTTCGGAACCCGGATTTGTTTCGAGAGATGCAGTTATATCAATTTTTTTTTCGTTTCCTTCAATAACTGCATCGCCCGAAGTGTAAAGTTTTCCGTAAATTCCTTCATCATTCACTTTTTCGGAATTTAGGAATATAAAATTTTTTGATTCTATATTTATTTTAAAATTGATATTTTCAAAATTATTGTGTATTGCTTCTAATTGTAAAATAGCCATATTGTTTTCTATATCAAATATTTCGGTTTTAGGAATTTGCAAACTGTTTCGGCTCAAAGCAATTACAGTTGAAAAAATAAAATCGGTATTTAGAAATTTGTAATTTATGCGAGTATCTTTTAAACCTAAAGTTCCGTTCCAATTTATGTCGTTTAAATTTCCGAAAATTTGTGCATTTCCGTATAAACTGCCTTCTTTAATTTCAAAATCTTCGGGTAAAAAAGGTTTGACAATTTTCAAATCCAACTTGTTTATTGTAGTATAAAAATCAATGTCATTTTGGTCGGAAATGTTTCCTTCAAGCGAAAATCTGTTTTCGCTGTTCATTGCAAAAGCACTAATGTTAAAGAGCTTAGAAATTGTATCTTGAGAAGCCGTCAGAGAAAAATCTCCAAATTTTACGTTATTTAATTTGAAATCTTCTATTCGGCAAATAATTTCAAAATTTGGATTTAATAAAATATCACGAGCAATTATATTTCCGTTAAAATATCCTTCGGCAGAAAAACCTTGCGGAATAAACGATTTGCTTATATTTGAAATGTCAAAGTCATAAATTTCAGCTGTTAAAGCATCATTTTTATCATAGCTTAAATATCCGTTTATAATAATTTTTTTAAGACTGTCGTAAATTTGAATGTTATTAAATTTTAATTTGTCATTTTTGTAAACAGCCGAATTCCCGTCGATATTCCAAATTTCATCGGCAAAAGTTAATCGGGTAGGAGAAAATGTAGTTGAAATTGTTTCATCGTTTTCGGTAAAATTAAAATTTGTTTGAAGTGAAATATCACCTCCGTAAACAATTTTTCCGGTATTGTGCCAACTAAAAATTGAACTCAAATTATTGTTTGAAATAATTCCGGAGTAAAGAAGTGTGTGATCGTATTCTTTTGAATTTTTATCAATATTGAAATTGCAATCAATATTTATATTCAAATTTTCTTTGTCGGTGAAAGTTTGAATTTGTAAATTTTTAATGATATTGTTGTTAATTGTGATATACGGAAAATTCATTTTCAAATCCAATTGTGAATTTTTAGTTTTAAAAAAAGCTTCCAAGTGTGTAGAATCTCCAATTTGAATATCTTTAAAAAAGTATTTATTAATTTTAGCAAGATTTTTAAAATCTGCTGTGAAATTGATAATTTGATTTTTATCGGACTCGTCAAGTTCATCAAAATTTTTAATATTATATGAAGGTAAATATTTTGAAATAAAATTCTGAGATGCTTTTTTCAAAGAATTAAATTTGTAAATTCCTCTAATATCTATTTCAAAATAATCCGATTCGGCAAAAATAATTCGTTGTTTTTCATATTCGTCAGCAGTTACAAGAAGGTTTAAAAGCTCAATACTGTCGTTGTTTATTTTGTAAACAATATCGTTTGCACCAATAAAACCCGTAAAGTTATCAATGTCGTTTCCTTTAATTTCTGCAATTGCAAAACCTTTAAAAGTGTTGTTTTGTGAACTTGTATCTAAATTAAGTTTATATAAATCGGCATAAGTTATTGTTGCAGAAATTTTTGTGATTGAATTTTCTTTGTTATCGTTGAAATTGCCAACAAATTGAGCTTTAAAATTTTCATCATTAGATTTAATATCTATGTCGTAAATATTTTTATTTCCGTTAGATTTTATGAAAATATTTTTATATAAATAATTGTTATACAATAAATTTGTTATTTGTAAACCTAAAGAATAATTTACCGTTCCGGATTTTTCTGACTGAACTTTTGAATTTAGACTAAACTTTACAAATTTCAAATCTGAGTTTCCTGAAATATCATTCAAAAAGAATTTTTCGGAACTAAATTTTGCATCAATTTCATCATTTTTTTTGTTGTTTATAATTGTAATTTCCGATAAAATATTGCCATTTTTTGTTCTAAAAACTCCGGTCAAATATTGTCGACTTTTTTCAAAGTCTAAATTACCTGCAAACGAGAATTTGCGTAAGCTTTGGAGTTCTTTTTGTAATTTAAAATTGTATGCGAATAGTTTATTTAATTTTAAATTATTGTAATCTTCGATGTCTATTTTTGTAACTAAATTGTAACAAAATATTTCCGGATTTGTGTCAAAATTTTTTATAACAATATTTGAATTTAAGTTTGAATTTTTGGATAAAATAATATCGAATTTTTGAAGAAAAATACTATCGGGATTTGTTTCAATATTTCCTCTGAAAATTATTTTTGTGCTTAAATTCGGAAAATCTTGCGAAAAATATTTGAATTCGTTTGTAGAAATAATTGCCGAATCGAGTTTGATTTTTGATTTTGAATCGTAAGGAAAATTATAAAACTGCTCAACAGAATCGAAATTGAAAATTAGATTTTTAGAATATATTTCGGATAATTTACTTAGAAGTTTAAGATTTTCTATTTGCAAATATTTTTCAGAAATAATAATTTTTGCCGAAATATTATCAATTTTAAATCCTTTTTTTTCGGTTGCATTTATTTTTTCAATATCAAGCGAAATGTTTTTATCGAACACAATATTTGAAAATTTCAGATTTATATTTTCAAGCTCAATGAAATTATAGTCAATTTTACATGTATTTTTTAGTTCTTCGTTTAGCTTTTTGCAATTTTTGTAAGTAAATTTTGCATTTTCAATTGTTAACTTTTTTGCAAAAATAATAGGATCCGAATTTGAGCTTTTTGAGTTTTTTCCCGAAAAATATAATATTAGAAATTTTAAATTTGAAACGCCTTTTTTGTCTACAATATATTTAACATTTGTATTTTTAAAATAAATTTCTTTGGCAAAAATTTTTGATTCTTTGATGTTTACAGAATCAATTTTGATTTTTATTTCTTCCGAAAAAAATATTGTGTCGTTATTCAAATCGGAAATAAAAACGTTTTTTAGAGAAAACGAATTGTAAAAGTTTATGTCTACATTTGAAATTTCGATTTTAGAATTTAATTTTTCGGAATAAAAATTACTAATTTTTTTTGTGATAAATGATTGAAAAGCTGAACTGTAAAAAGTTAATAATAATATTGAAATTAAAATTATGAATACAAAAGAAATTGAAAATAATATTTTGTAAATTCGTTTCATTCAAAATTTTTAGGAATATATTTTTTGTTTAAAATACTAAAAAACAATATAATTTAATCTATTTTCATCTTTTTTATTGAAAAATATTTTTAATTTAAAGAATGAAAACAAAACCACTTTTGTAATAAAACTCTAAAAATGATAAAAAAAGTATTGTTCGGCAACAGGCTGATAGAAGTTTATAACACCGATTTATATTTTTCGGGATTGATATTTTTTATAGCAATATTATTAAGCTTTTTTCTTTACAGAATTAAGAATAAAAAAATTGTTGTTTCGGGCAATAAAGTAATTGGTTACATAGCTTTTTTTGTATTGTATTTTTTATGGATTGGAGTTTTTATATCATTTTCATTTATGTTTTTTAAAAATTTTGAATCTATCCAAATCATAAAAACAAAACATTTTTTACTCACAACTATTGATTTAATATATTTTGCAATATTTCCGGTAATAACAATTTTGCTCGGAAAAATTTTGGATTATTTGTTTAAATCCGATTCGCGTTTTTTTACCAAAGAATTAGAAATTAAAAATTATACAATTCTATTTGTAAAAGTAATTTTGTGGCTTTTCACATTTGAAATATTGATTTCTACAATTATTAAAAAACCCGGAATGATTGGAAATTTTGTAATATTGAGTTTCAAAAAATTTTCAATAGCTGTTTACGATATTTTTGGTGTATTAATAATTATTTCGTTGGCTTCAGTCATCTTAGCATTTTTTAGAAAAATGATGAGAAGGAGAGTTGATACTGAAAAAATTGATTCGGGAACAGCAGCAGCAATTTTTCAAATATTAAAATATTTAATTTGGGTAATTTCTATTGTTTTAATTTTGCAATTATTTGGTTTAAATTTATCAATAATACTCGCCGGTTCTGCGGCTTTGCTTGTTGGTTTGGGAATGGGAATTAAAGATGTTTTTAATGATTTTGTTTCCGGACTTATTTTGTTAATTGAGCGACCTTTGAAAGCCGGCGATATTGTTGAAGTTGACACTTTTGTTGGCGAAGTTAAACATATTGGTTTAAGAACAACAACTGTTTTGTCGCGAGACGATATAATTATATTAATTCCAAATTCAAAGTTTACAACCGAAAAAATTATAAATTGGAGTAATTCACAAGAAGAAACTCGTTTTCATGTTGATATTGGTGTTGCTTACGGTTCAGATATTGAGTTAGTTATGAAATTATTAGCAGATTCTGTTTTAGAACATCCAAAAATTTCAAAATCGCACGAACCTCTTGTTCGGTTTGACAATTTTGGAGAATCATCTTTAGATTTTAAATTATTTTTTTGGAGTAACGAAAACCTGAGAGTTGAAGCAATAAAAAGTGATATTAGAATAACAATAAGTAAAAAGTTTTCGGAAAACAATATTTCAATACCTTTTCCGCAAAGAGATTTGCATATTATCAAAAAGTAAAATATTTCAACTTTTTATGTGTTTTTATTTTTAATCGCTATATTTATTTCTTTAATTAATTTTGGACCTTCATAAATAAATCCGGAATAAATTTGAATTAGTGAAGCACCTGCATTAAGTTTTTCTAAAGCATCTTGTGCTGTCATAACTCCGCCCGAAGCAATAATTGGAATTTTCCCGCCGGATTTTTCAAAAATATATTTAATTATTTCTGTAGATTTTTGGGTTAAAGGTTTTCCGCTCAAACCTCCGTTGCCGATTATCTCTATTTCTTGAGTCGAAAGCGATAAATTATTTCTCTCAATTGTAGTGTTTGTTGCTATAATTCCGTCAATTTTTTCTTCCAAAACAATTTCAATAATATCGTCTAATTGCGATGAATTTAAATCAGGAGCTATTTTCAATAAAATTGGTTTTTTTACATATTTTGAACTATTTAGTTGAACCAACGATTTTAATAGTTTTCGTAAAGGTTCTTTTTCTTGTAACTCTCTCAAATTTGGAGTATTTGGCGAACTAATATTTATTGCAAAATAATCAACAAAATCATATAACTTATTGAAACATATTAGATAATCATCAATTGCATTTTCATTCGGAGTAACTTTATTTTTTCCGATATTTCCGCCAATCAATATTTTTGTTTTCTTTTTTTTAAGTTTTTTTACTGCAAAATCAAGGCCTTTATTATTAAAACCCATTCTGTTAATAAGTGCTTTATCTTTAATAATTCTAAAAAGGCGAGGAGCGGGATTTCCCGGTTGAGCCAAAGGTGTAACAGTTCCAATTTCAACAAAGCCAAATCCGAGACTTCCCAAAATGTCAAAAACTTCGGCATCTTTATCAAGTCCTGCTGCAAGACCAACCGGATTTTTAAATTTAAGACCAAATAATTCAATCGGATTATTAATATTTTTTTGCTTTGAAAATATGAAATGAACAAGCGGAATTTTATCCAAAATTTTAAGAAAAAGAAAAGTAATTTTATGAGCCTTTTCAGGATTAAAAAGGAAAAGTATTTTTTTTATGATGTTATACATTACTAAATATTTTGAAGATTATTTTCAGAATTGTTTAAATTGTCGTTTAGTTGAATTTCAAGCGATTTTATGATATTGTAAACTTGAGCTTTTTTGTAGTTAATTTTGAAAACTTTTGAAATTAAAATAATTACGGCTTCTCCTTTCCATCTTTTTGCTTTTATATCAAAGTCAACAGGCCTTTTTGTTAATAAAATGCTTTTTAACAAATTTTTATCATTTTCTGTCAATTGTGAATTTCTTCCGGTTTTTGGTTTATCCTGTAAACCTTCAGTTCCGGAATCGTTAAAATCGTGAACCCATGTTGTAATTTGTTTAAAACTTACATCAAAAAGTTCTTCCAATTTTCGGGCGCTCCAACCTTTAGATACAAGGTATACAGCAAATAATTTCATTCCTTCTTTGTAAGGTGATGTTTGTAATAAGTCTTTTATTTGTTTTGTGTCCCAATTTTCTATTAACAAAATATTAGCTGCCATGAAGTAAAGTATTAATTACATTGTGTAATTTTTTATTATACAAAATTGGAAAAATTTTATGAAATTCACTAATTTTTGCGTAATTTTTATATAATAATTTTATTCAACTTATTTTTCGATAGTTTGTATCTTGTCAATAAAAAATAAATATATTGAAATCTTATTGAGTTAAAATATAAACTATTAAGAAAATTTGAAGGTTTTTTTGGAGAATTATGAAAAGTAAAAGCATTGAAATGTTTAAGTAGTTGTAATACAATACTATAACGAAAGTTTAGTAAAACAAAGCCGACACAGAGTAAACTTACAATTACTTTGACGGAGAATATTCAATAAATGTTCTGTCTGAATTAAAAATAATTATTTTCTCGGTTGATTTTAATTTTGTTTCATCTTTGTGAATTTGCTTTTCATCTTTTTCTGATTTCTCATATTCTTGATTTTCATTAATTTTGAAAACATTTTCGGTTTTATGAATATCAATTGTAGACATATTTTCTTTGGAAACCGAACTATTTTGTAACATAATTTCCGGTTCTGTGAAAAATGTTTGCTGTTGTAAATTCGGATTTTTAAACATTTGTCCTTCTCCAAGAATAAGCCAATCGGTATTTAAATTACTAAAAGCAGAAAGTATTTTTTGAATAACTTCTAAACTCGGATTGTTACGTCCGGAAAGTATGTGTGAAACACTGGATCTTTGAACTCCAATTATGTCGGCAAATTTTGAAGCAGTAACTTGCTCGAAATCAATAATTTTTTTAATTCTTGTTTTCATGTGTTTATATTTTAAATTATAATGTTTTAGAGGAACATCCTAAATAATTATTCTTTTGATTGTGTCAAAAAAAAATATGGACGTTACTTATTTTTATATTTTTTAAAGTTACAAGTGAACATTTTATGTAAAAAATTATTTCTCGAATTAACTAAAACATCTCAAGTGTTTATATGTATACAAATAAATTTCACAATCCTAATTGTTCAAATGTAAACAACTGTAAAAAGCCTTAATTTTGTTGCCGTTACAAATGTAAACCGAGATATTATGCAATTATTTTAAAATATGCTTGTTCACAATGTGAAATATCGTGTTACAAATATTTAAAAAGCACAAATTCAAATGATTGACTAATAATTTTAGCGATGTTTTCATTATTAACTCTGTATTTAGGGGTAAAACACTTTGTTGTTTGTAATGTTAAATTTACATTCAAATTTACTAATGACCAAATATTTCACAATGTTTTTTTTGTAAACTTATTAACAATTTTTTATTTTTTAACAATTTGGGTGTATTTACAAATGTAAACCAAATAAATGGTTGTTAAAAGTTTATTTTGTAACAATTCCTTTTTTTAATATCGTGATTACAAAAATATATTTTCTTAAAATAACTGCAATCTCTCAAGTTGTTAAACTTCCCGCATAATTATTCGTAATTGTATTAAATAATTAAATCAGAATAGGAGTAAGGACTAATTTTCTAAGTTTTTCACTATAAAATAAAGTTTATACCCCGAAAAATCATTTCACAGAGAAAATATGATAGAAAAAAGAGCTTTAAATCTCAAAATCGGGTTAAATTTTTAATTTATATGAATTGCATAAATTATTGGTTAACAAATTGTTTAAATATGATTTTTAACATTATTAGTGCAAATTCTACAAAAATTGCCTGTTTATTTGAATTTACACTTTAATTAATACGCATAAAGGATTGATATATAGCTTATAAAACAAATTTTTAGAGATATTGATGAATCTGATATATCTGTTCACATACTTTTTTTCGTTTTGTTGCAGGAAATGTTGATTACGAATATTTTCTTTAAATAATTGGTCTAAAATGTATCAATTTAAGTGTTTACAAATGTAACTTGTGTTTACAAATATGAAAGTCAATGAAAGACAGCGTGTTATAAGATTGATTTAAAGTGTATTTATTG
>DZBS01000160.1 GCA_022729995.1 Draconibacterium orientale
CTCCGGCCGAAATAAAAACTAAAGAATTGTTACCTGAAAAAACTGTTTAAATAACTGTTTCAATTAGCAGTCTTCAGCCGGCAGTAAACTGAAAAATTACTGTGGACTGAAGACTGTAATTTTGAAAAAAGTAAATACTTTACAGAAAAAATGCTTGTTTCTGTTTATTTAAAAGATTCTTCAAATTCTTCTTCAAATCTTTTGTGCAGAATATCACAACCATAATTAAACATATAATTTTTGTTGTCTTCCGCTGTATATTTGAAAATATATTTTTCAATATAAACAGGAAGTTTCGATGTTGCTTCTTTGTAAACATCATCTAAACTGTGAAGTCCGAATTTTCCGAATTTTGATAAGATTCCTAATATTTGTTCGATATTTGTTTTTATTGTTTTTGGTTTTAATCCTGCACTAAAACTTTGCGATACTTTTTGAGTATTCGTATAACTGCCGCCACTTTCGGAAGGAAATGATGCAGGAAGAATTAAGTGTGCTTTTTTTGCTGTTTCGGTCATAAAATAATCTTGAACAACAATAAAATCCGGTGTTACAAGCATTTTCTCCGTTTTTGTTTTTTCTATTGCACAGCCAATCGGGTCTTCTCCAAAAATAAAAAGATTTTTAAATTTACTTATTTCAAGTCCGTCAAGTAAAATATCATTATTAAAACAATTGTTTTCTGACAAACCTTGCGAATTGTTTTTTTCTTTGATTGCAATAATTCCGGAGTTATTTTTCTCGGAAATGCCCGTTAACAATGATAAATTTTGAATTTCGATACTGCAATTTGATGAAATTTCTTTTTCTTCGTAAATAATAATGGAATTTTGGGATTCAATATATTCTTCTGCAAATTCTACAATTGCTTTTTCGCCAACTCCGGCTTTTTTTGCATAAAAGTTAAACTTAGATAAAGTATCGCTAAATTCGTAAAATCCGCTACTTTTATCGTCGATAAATTGTTGGTTTTGCAATTCTTTTTCAATAATATATGCTTGAACTGCTTTAACAAAATTGTAATATGATTTTATTTTGATGATTTTATCGGCTTTATATTCATATTTTCCCGATTCTTCGGAAATTAATATTACTTGGCATTTATTTTTAGATTTTGTTTTATTGATATAAAAATTTATTAATCCGTTATTATAATTAATATCTTTTCCTAAAATATATATTTTTTCTGCATTTTGAATTTGATCAAATTTTACATTGAAATTTGTATTTTCATTGTAACCCGTTCCTCTTCCCAAATAATGAAAACTGCCAATATTGCTTGATTTTATTGCATCAGAAGCAAGCTTTTTTATAAGATATTGTTCTTCGTTTGTTAATCTGGCACCAACAAAAAATGCGTTTTCAATGTTTTTTACTTTTGAAACATTTTCTTTCACCAAATTATATGCTTCTTCAAAACTGATTTCTACAAATTCGCCGTTCTTTTTTAAAAGCGGTTTTGTAATTCTTGATTTGTCGTTAAAATATCTGTAGCCAAATTTTGAATGTCGTCCAATATTTTTTTCAATTCCAAATTCATTATTAATTCCGGTTACCTTATAAATATATGAATTTCGGTGGTGTAATAATATTTTTTCTCCCGAAGATTCAAAATTACTTATTGTTTCAACAGAATGTGTTTTTATTGCTCCGAATTTGAATTTGAAATTTTCTGTAATTGCTCCCGACGGACACACCGAAATACATAATCCGCAAGATTCACAGTTGGTTTCCGTTAGTGAATTCCCGTTTGAAGGTGCTATATATGAAAATGTTTTTTCTTTAATTAATTTGAGTGCTTTAGCTCCAACAGTATTTTCACAAATTTTTATACAAGCATTGCAAAGTATACATTTGTTATTGTCAATTTTAATTATAGGATGATTGTTGAAAATTGGTCTTTCAATAAAATCTTTTCCTGTAAATTTTTGTTCTATTTCATATTCATTGCATAGTTCTTTTAGTTTACATGTGTAATATTCCGAGCATCCGCATTCAAAACATCTTTTTACTTCTTCAAGTGCTTGTTCCTGAGTATATCCGAGTTCTACTTCTTTTGAAATATTTCTTTCTTCAATATTTAAAGCAGGCATTTCTTGAGGTTTATAACTTTTGAATTTGCCTGTAAAATCTTTTTTAGAAAGAATTTTAAAATTTGATTTTTTGCTTAAAAACTCAGGAGTTTGCGGTTTAATTTCTTTGCTTACAAGATATTGATGACAACTTTTTGCAGCAATTTTAGCTTGTGCAATAGATTCGATAAGTGAACTTGAACCAAAAACTCCGTCGCCTGCTGCAAAAACAGAGTGAATGCCTGTTTGAAGTGTTTGCGGATTTACATTTATATTTCCTTTTTCGTTAATTTTTAATTCTCCTGCTCTTGTGTTTTCGTTTATATCGTTAATAAATTCATAGTCGGGTTTTAAGATTGATGAATTTAAAATATAATCGGCTTCGATATCAAATTCTGAGCCTTCAATTTCTATAAATTCTTCATAATCAAATTCTTTAGAAGGATTTTCTTGCAATTTAACACATGAAATTGTTGCTTTGTCATTATTGTTTTTGGAATTAATTTTTACCGGATTTGTGAGAAACAAAAATTCAATACCTTCTATTTTTGCTTGTGAAATTTCAAATTTATATGATTTAACTTTTTCCTCGTATTCGGAAAAAATCATATAAACTTTTTTTGCTTTAAATCTTGCAGCTGTTCTCGCACAACTTAAAGCTGATAATCCGTTTCCGATAACTGCAATGGTTTTTTCCGAAAAATCAAACTCTTGTTCTGTTTCATTTTTATTCGATAAAAATTCTATTCCCGAAAAAACTTTCTCCGATTCTTCGCCTTCAATAAAAAGTTCACTTTCTTTTTGCGAACCCATTGTAAGAATTGTGGCATCATAATTATCTTCTATTTGAGAATAACTAAGGCTTACACCAAGTTTTTTGTTGTAATAAATTTTAATACCGATTTCGGTTATTCTTAAAATTTCTTTTTCTAAAATTTCATTTGGCAGTTTAAATTCAGGAATTCCGTATCTTAACCAACCGCCGGCTTGGTTTTTTGTTTCAAAAATATCTACATTATGTCCTTTTTGTCGAAGAAAATATGCGGCAGAAAGTCCGCCCGGACCGGCTCCGATTATTGCAACTTTTTTTCCTGTTGCATCTTTTATTTTTGGAATATAATGATTTTCTGAATTTAGGTCGAAATCGGCAGCGAATCGTTTTAAATTATTAATTCCCACGCTTGTTTCATCTTCCAAAAAAATACTGTAACAGTTTTTTTCGCAAGGTCTGAGGCAAATTCGTCCGCAAATTGACGGCAAAGGAATTTTTTCTTTTATTAACTCAATTGCATCGGTGTAAAGTTCTTTTTCAATTAGAGAAATATATCCTTGAACATCAACACCGGCGGGACAATTCGTTGTGCACGGCGGCAAACAATCTCCGTAATGATTGGCTGCAATTTTTTGAAGAATATTTTTTCTAAATGAAATTATTTTTGGGTTTTCGGTTTCAATTACCATTCCGTCAGCAGCATTTGTGTAGCAAGATTTTGTTAAATCTTCGTTTTCGTCTATTTGCACAACACAAATATCACATTCCTGATTTTCTTTTGAATCTGAAGTGAAGCAAAGAGAGGGAATTTTAATTCCGTTTTTGGTTGCGTTTTCTAAAATGCTTAATTCGGAATCTGCTTTAAATTGCTTGCCGTTAATGGTAATTCTTATTTCGGACATTTTTTTGAATTAGGTTAATTCTCTTGTTCAAATATAGCAATCTAAAAGTTAAAATCCTAATAGAATTATTAAAATTTGATAATATAGATAGAATATTTTATAACACGTTTCATTTTGAAGTTGAAATATTCATTTCTTTTGTCTTAATGAAAATAAAAAATCCTAAAGCAAATTTTACTTTAGGACTTTTGTATTTTATTATTAATATTTATAATTATTTTTTTGATATTTTATTTTGAATATATTGATGAATTCCTGCTGCAGCTCTTCTTCCGTCGCCCATTGCAAGGATAACGGTTGCGCCTCCTCTGACAATGTCGCCGCCTGCAAAAATATCTTCAACAGAACTTTGCATAGTTTCTTCGTTAGTAATTATTGTTCCCCATTTAGAAACTTTTAGTTCGGGTAAAACCGCAGGAATTAAAGGATTTGGTGAAACTCCGACACTTACAACAACCATATCTGTATCAATTAAAAATTCTGAACCTTCAACCGGAACAGGTTTTCTTCTTCCGGACGGATCAGGCTCGCCTAATTCCATTCTTTGGATTAACATTTGTTTAACTCTTCCTTTTTCGTCGGCAATATATCCCAAAGGATTGTGAAGCAATAAAAATTCAATTCCTTCTTCTTTTGCGTGTTTAATTTCTTCAACACGAGCAGGCATTTCAACTTCCGAGCGTCTGTAAACAATAATTGCTCTTTCGGCTCCGAGTCTTTTTGCTGTTCTCACGGCATCCATTGCTGTGTTTCCGCCTCCAACAATTACAGCATTTTTGGAGAATTGAACAGGTGTATCGTATTCATCGTTTGCTGCATTCATAAGGTTTACGCGTGTAAGATATTCGTTCGACGACATTATTCCTATTGAATTTTCACCGGGAATATTCATAAAATTTGGTAATCCGGCTCCGCTTCCTACAAAAAATGCTTCGTAACCTTCATTTCTCATATCGTCAAAAGAAGCTGTTCGTCCGAAAATAAAGTTTTTCACGAATTTCACTCCCATTTTTTCGAGATTCAAAATTTCTGTTTCAACAATGCTGTTTGGCAAACGAAATTCGGGAATTCCGTATTTTAAAACTCCTCCAAGTTCGTGCAATGCTTCAAAAACAGTAACGTCGTATCCGAATTTTACTAAATCTGCGGCACAAGCTAAACCTGCAGGTCCGGAACCTACAACGGCAACTTTATTGCTGAGTTTTACATTTACTTCGGGAATAGAAATATTGCCTGAGTTTCTTTCGTAATCGGCAACAAATCTTTCGAGATAACCGATTGCAACAGGCGGTTTTTTTAGTTTTAATGTATAAAAACAGTTTGCTTCGCATTGAACTTCTTGCGGACAAACTCTTCCGCAAACTGCGGGTAAAGTATTTGTTTCTTTTAGAGCAATTGCTGCTTTTGAGAATTCTTGATTTTCAAGATATTTGATAAATTTCGGAATATGAATTCCTACCGGACAACCGTTTATGCAAGTTGGGTCGGGACAATCAATGCAACGTCTTGCTTCTGTTAATGCTTGTTCCAAAGTTAAACCCATGTTAACTTCCGAATAATTTTTATTTCTATAATCTGCTTCTTCTTCGGGCATTTTTACACGCTCGATGTCTGTTCGTTCTTTTGTTTTTAGAGTTTTTCTTAATTCTGAACGCCATTCTTGGTTACGTTCTTCTTTTAATATGTCTATTATATTTTCCATTTGTTTCTATTATAAATACAAATTATCCCGTTTCGGGAAATATTTTTAAAATAAATTATTTTGATTTTTCAGCATATCTTTCAAAAGCTTGAGCTTCTTCAGATTTATATGCATTTAATCTGTATAACATTTCATCAAAATCTATTAAATCGGCGTTAAATTCAGGTCCGTCGACACAAACAAATTTTGTTTTTCCGCCGACTGTAACTCTGCAAGCTCCGCACATTCCGGTTCCGTCGACCATTATTGTATTCAAACTTGCAACAGCCGGAATATTGTGTTTTTTGGTAACCATTGCCGAATATTTCATCATTACGGCAGGTCCGATAATTACTGCTTCGTTTATTTTTTCTCTCAGAATAATTTCTTCCATTCCTTGAGTTACCAAACCTTTTTTTCCTAATGAACCGTCGTCGG
>DZBS01000161.1 GCA_022729995.1 Draconibacterium orientale
ATTTTCACATTTTCAAATTGCGAAATAATTTCTTTAATTTCATTAACTCTTTTATAAAGCAAATCTTTTGATTTAGCTTCAACCAAAAGTCGCAAATAAGGTTCTGTGTTTGAAGGTCTTATGCTTAACCACCAATCCGGATATTCAATTCTGTAACCGTCGAAATCGTAAAATGCCGAAGGTTTTTCTTTTGAAGTATAAAATTCTTTTACTGCGTTCATTGCTTCGAGCTTTTTCTCAATTTTGAAATTTATTTCACCCGAATTATCGTAAGCTTCAATTTTTGCTATCATTTCGGAAACTTTAATTCCTTTTTCATGATTTTTTGCAATAACGTCGAGCAAAATTAATGTTGCCAAAAGTCCGGAATCCGAAAAATAGAAGTCTCTGAAATAATAATGTCCGGCAAGTTCGCCACCGAAAACTCCGTTAATTTCTCTCAATTTCAAAGCTGCGTAAGCTCTTCCAACACGCCACATATTTTTTTCAAATCTGTCTCCGACATATTCGGCAACAGATTTTGAAGTTCTAATATCTTGAAGAAAATTACCTTTTTCGTCTTTAAAATAATCGGCAAGAAGAGCAATCATCAAATCGGGCGAAATAAATCGTGAGTTTTCGTCTACAAACATTACTCTGTCTGCATCTCCGTCGAAAATAATTCCAATATCGGCTTTTTCTTTCTTAACAAGATTTTGAATATCAACAATATTTTCCGGAACCAATGGATTTGCTTCGTGATTTGGAAAAGTTCCGTCAAGTTCGTCAAAAATATAAACAGGAGAATTTCCAAAAAGTTCTTTAATTAATAAAGCCGCCATTCCGTTTGAACAATCAATTGCAATTTTCAGATTGGAAAAGTCGGGCAAATATTTTTTCAAGAAATTTATATAATCTTGTTTTACTTCAAAATCAATAATTTTTCCCGGTTTGTCGGAAACAACAATTTTTTCCGAAATCATCATTTCTTCAAGTTCTTTCAAACCGCTGTCGTAACCAACCGGAAGTGCGTTTGTTCTTGAAATTTTTAATCCGTTATATTGCTTTGCATTATGCGAAGCTGTTATCATAACCGAAGCATCAAATTCATTTTTTGCTGTTGACCAATAAACCATCGGAGTTGTTGAAAGTCCTATGTTATATACGTTTGCTCCGCTGTCGTTAATTCCTTTGCATAAATATTCGTAAATTTCGGGCGACGAAATTCTTACATCTCTTCCAACCAAAATTTTATCTGTTTTTAAAAGTGTGCGAAGAAAAAATCCGATTTTATAAACGTCTTCTTTATTAAAATCCTCATTATAAACACCTCTGACATCGTAAGCGTGAAAAGCTTTCATATTTTATTATTTTATTATTTGAAATTTTCTTAATTTTAGAGTGTACAAAGAAAATAAAAACAACAAAATGATAATAATTTATTAAGAGTTTTTTTAAATCATTTATGTCAGAAAAAATAATTAAAGGAAATTTTGGTGAATATCGGTTTAACGATTCTGTTTTTTTGAAGAAAAACGGAAAATTTAACGATGTTTTTTTAGGAATTGATATTAAAACAAAAAATGAAGTTTTGATTAAAAGACTTAATTCACAAAATACTGAAAATGAAATTGCTGTAAATAGATTTTTGCTCGAAAGCCATATAAATTTCGAACATATTTCATTAAGCAAATCGTTGGATTATTTCACTTTTGAGAATGATATTTTTTTAATTCGAGAGTTTTTTGAAGGTATAGATTTGAAAAATTTTACAAAACCTTCACTTTTTAAAAAGAATTTTAAAGAAGATTTTTGGATTAAAATATTAATTCAAGTTTTGGAAGGACTTCAAATTTTACACGAAAAAGGAATTATTCATCGCGATATAAGGCCTTCAAATATTATTATTCTGAATAAAAATATCGATTTTAAAGAAAATCCTAAAATAAAAATTATAGATTTTGGTCTTGCAAAAAGTTTAGAAAACGAAGAAAGTTTTGAACGAGAACCTTTTTCTTTGATATATTCTCCGCCCGAACAGCTTTTAAATTTTAATTCGCTTGTTTCTGTCGGAAGTGATTTATATTCTTTGGCAATAACTTTTTACGAATTAATTTCGGACGAAAAATTGTTTCGTCATTCAAATCCTGAATTCTCAATGAATTTAATGATTACACAAACTTTAAAACCTTCAAAAAAAATTTCAAATCAATTATTTAACATTTTGAGTAAAGCTTCAGCAAAGAAAAAGTTCATAAAACCGCCTCGTATGTTTTCTTACAATGAGCTTTATGAACTTTTAGAAGAAGGCGTTAAATTTAGATATTCATCGGCTTCCGAAATGTTATTTGATTTAAAAGAAATTAAAATCAGATAAATTATTACTTCATATCTTTTATAATTTCAACAGTTTCATTCAAATAAATATCTTTTTTAAGATCTTTAATCCAATTTTTTAAGCTTGCTGTTTTTACCGAATCGGAATAAATTATTGCAGAATCGGCTTTTAAAACATGCAAATTCATATTAAAATTTACTTTATTTATATTCTCAAAATTCTTTGCTTCTTTTTCTCTTTCTAATTCGTTATTCACAAATTTTTCATAATTCAACGACATTTTTGTGTCGGTTTTTTTATCTTTTAAAAAGTTTGAATAATTAATTACTGTGTTGAAAGTTGAATCATTTTTTATTCTTAACTGACTATTATTTCTTATTTCCTGAATATTGAAATTAGGGTTAAATGTCTTATATTCAGCTTTTGTAATTTCGTCCCAACCAATCGGAAAATCGTTATCTTTTTCGCCCATATCCAAGAATTCATAAGCGTCGGGAAGTGAAATATCGGGTAAAACTCCTTTTAATTGTGTTGAACCGCCGTTTATTCTATAGAATTTTTGTGTAGTAATTTTTAAATCGCCGAGAGGTTTCAAATCGTCGTATCCTTTAACCATTCTGTCGAAAGGATAAAAACGTTGAACTGTTCCTTTTCCATAGGAATTGCTTCCAACAATAATTCCTCTTTTATAATCCTGAATTGCTGCAGCCATAATTTCCGAAGCCGAAGCGCTAAATTCGTTTGTCATTATTACAAGCGGACCATTGTATAAAGCTCCTGCATCATAATCTTTTAAAATTTCGGGTGTTTTATTTCTTTCTCTAACTTGAACAACCGGACCGTTATCTATAAATAATCCTACAATTTCTATTGCGTCGGATAAAGAACCGCCGCCGTTATTTCGTAAATCAAAAATAATTCCGTCAACTTTTTCTTTATTTAATTTTTCTATTTCTTTTTTTACATCATCTCCGCATTGTCTGCCGTTTCTGTCGTTAAAATCGGCATAAAATTCAGGCAAGAAAATGAAACCGTATTTTTTACCGTTTTCGGAATTTATAATTATTGATTTTGCAAATGTTTCTTCCAAAATAACAATGTCTCTAATAATTGGAATTATTTTTATTGTTCCGTCGGGTTTTTTCACTGTTAATCTAACTTCTGTTCCTTTTTTTCCTCTAATCATTTTAATTGCTTCGTCAAGTCGCATATCTACAACATCAACAGGTTCGCCCGTACCTTGTGCAACTTTCAAAATCAAATCGCCTTCTTTAAGTTCTCCTTGTTTCCAGCACGGACTTCCCGGAATTATTTTGGAAACTTTTATATATGCATTAGGCTGAGTAAGTTGTGCTCCAATTCCTTCGAGTTTACCGGACATTCTTATATCAAAATCTTCTTTATCTTTTGGAGGAAAATATTGTGTGTGCGGGTCGTAAAAGGAAACAATTGCGTTAAAGTAAAGACTTACCAAATCATTTTCGTCAATTTTACTAATCCTGTGAAACCAATCGTCATAAGTTTTTTTAATATCTTTTCGCGATTCAATTTCAAGCTCTTCCAT
Source organism: Draconibacterium orientale (assembly GCA_022729995.1). Taxonomy (GTDB): domain Bacteria; phylum Bacteroidota; class Bacteroidia; order Bacteroidales; family JAADGE01; genus DZBS01. The sequence goes on from DZBS01000161.1 coordinate 3,882, forward strand.
TGATTTTTCAACATAAACACTGTCTTTACTTTTAAGTTTTTGTTCTTGAATTTTTACTTTATCATAAAGTTTTTCAAGAACCAAATATTTCATAAAAAGTCTCCAATTTTCTGCCAATTGTTTTTCGTTTTCGGCAAATTTCATTTTTTCCGGGTCAAGTTCAATTTCTTCATTTTCTGTAAACGAAAATGGTTTTTTAAGTGCATTTGTATAATATTTTTCAACTTTTAAAACTCTTTTTAAATACGTTTCTTTTGTAAGTTGAAAAAAACTCAAATCATAAGATTTTATTTGCTCGTCAAGGCTAAAACGATATTTTTCAAATTGGTCAATATCTTCTTTTATAAAAAATCGTTTGTTATAATCCAATCTTTCAAGATATAAGTCAAATATCTTTTCCGAAAAATCATTATTTACTTCAACATTTGTGTAGTGAAGATTTTCAACACCTTCCATAATAACTTGAAGAATAAGTTTGTTTTTATCTTGAAAATCTTGTTTTAATGCAAATAATGCAAAGCCTAAAAATGCCGTAAGAGGCAATATTAACTTTAGTTTTTTGAATTTCATTTTTTGAAATTTTTAGTTTCTGTTTGAAAATATTATAAACAGTAAATTTAGTGTTTTTTTACATAATTAAATGCTAATATATGATTAAACGTTTAATGTTATACCAAATGTTTTAATTTTAAAGATTATTAACATTTTATTTTTATTGATTTATTATTTCGTCAATTATATAAATTTTTTTTTGTAAAATATTACGTTCTGATAAAGTTTATTTATTATTTTGTATTTCAAATGAAAAAACGGATTCCGGAAGTGTCTTTCTAAAAAGATTGAAATGACAGAATAATTTACTTTTTGACAGCCTCCTTTATTCTCTTTTTTAACAAAATATTTATAATTTTTAAAATGATTTATAAAGAAAAAATAATTTTTATGGGAACTCCCGATTTTGCTGTCGAGAGTTTGAAAGCTTTGTATGAAAATAATTTCAATATTGTTGGTGTAATTACGGCTCCCGACAAACCCGCCGGGCGCGGACAGAAACTTGAAAAATCGGCTGTAAAAGTATATTCAGAAGCAAATTCGCTCAAAATTCTTCAACCAATAAATCTTAAATCGCCCGAGTTTATCGAAGAACTTAAAAGTTTGGAAGCCGATTTGCAAATTGTTGTTGCATTTAGAATGTTGCCCGAAATTGTTTGGTCAATGCCAAAATTTGGAACCGTAAATTTACACGCATCGTTATTACCCGATTATAGAGGCGCTGCACCAATAAATCATGCAATAATTAACGGTGAAACAAAAACCGGAATTACAACTTTTTTTATCGAAAAAGATATTGACACCGGAAAAATTATTAAACAAAAAGAAATTGAAATTTTACCCGAATATAATGCCGGCGATTTGCACGATATTCTTATGAAACAAGGCGGAAAGCTAATTGTTGAAACAGTTAAAAACATTTTTGATAATGAAATTAACGCAATTTCTCAAACAGAAATTTTAAAAAATAATGTGCCAAAACAAGCTCCAAAAATTTTTAAAGAAAATTGCAAAATTAATTGGAATCAAAATGTTGGCAATGTTAATAATTTTATTCGCGGCTTGAGTCCTTATCCTTCTGCATGGACCGAAATTGTTGATGAATCCGGAAATGTTTTAATAATGAAAATTTCAAAATCCGAAATTATTTTGGATAAAAATATTAACGAAACCGGCAAAATATTTACCGATAATAAAAAATATATTCAAATTTCTGCCCAAAACGGATTTATAAATATTCTTCAACTGCAATTACAAGGAAAAAAAAGTATGGATACAAAATCGTTTCTTAACGGTTTTAATATTTCACTTTATCAAATTAATTAGTTAGTTTTATCGTTTGCAATTTTTTTATTGCACGATAATTGCTTATTTTTGAGAATCAGGTTATGAATATCATTATTAATTAAATTTTAAGATGAAA
>DZBS01000044.1 GCA_022729995.1 Draconibacterium orientale
TTATAAGAAGTTTATTGTTAAAATTAATCCTTATATAATTTCTGATAAAGGAAATATTTTTCAAAATACAAAAAGCCTATTTTATACTGATGTTTATTTTACTGCAGATTTTTTCAATAAAAAATTGAGTGTTGATATAAGAGTAAAAGATATTTTTAATACTAAAAATTTTATTAACGAATATTTTCTCAATGATTTTTACAGATATTCAGAATCTGATAGAATAACCAGAATGGCTCAATTTGTTTTGATATATAGAATTGGTAATTCAAAATTCGATAGGGAAGCAAAAGTAAATCAATTGGCAAGATAAATTCTGAATAAATAATATTTATATCAAATTAAAAAATCCTGCTCAATTAATTTTAAGCAGGATTTTTTTTGGAATTATTTAATGTATATTCTTATTCTCCTTTTTCTTTTTTAGGAGTTGTTTTTTTTGCGGGAGTTTTTTTAGCCGGTTTTACCGGCTCTTGAGCTATTGGCTCTGTTGCAATTACTTCAGTATTTTCGGCTTTTTCGGTTTCTTCTTTTTCAGGAATTTCCATGTCAACCAAATTTTGCTTTTGAAGTGTGTTATACCATTTAAAAAGTCGTTTCATATCGGAAACATAAACTCTTTCTTTGTCGAATTCCGGTAAAACTTCCTCAAAATATTTTTTAATATCTTCGTTAGATGATTTATGGTCAATAGATTGACCTCCGTTTTCTTTTTGAAAAATTTTTCTGAAAACATCTGCAAGCGGCAAATCTTCACCGGTTGTAAAAATTGCAATATCTTGCAAAGCACTAATTTTGTCGGAAGCAAAAGCGTTTAGTCTTTTTCCGTCTGTAATGTTTTCAATAACAACACCGTTTCTCGATTGAGCTACGTGTTTATATAAGTCAGGTTTTCCTGAAATTGCTAAAATCTTTGATAAATCCATTGTTTTAATTTTTTTACAAATGTATATAATTTTTTTTTAATGAGCAATTTGGGTTTAAACGCTAAAATTCTTCGGAAAGTATTTGATTGTGTATGTTAATAATTTGTGGAATAAGTAATTTAGAATTGTCGTTATATATAACAAAATGTGATTTTTTTATTTTTTCTTCATCGCTCATTTGATTATTTATTCTGCTTTTAACTTGTTCTTCGTTTGTGTTATCGCGTTTGCAAACTCTTTCTATTCTGACGTTTACCGGAGCTGTAACTGTAATTATTTTGTCGGTTTGTTTGTATGAGCCGCTTTCAAAAAGTATTGCTGCCTCTTTAATTACGTATTTTGATTTTTGATTTTCACTCCAAATTTTAAAATCTTCGTTTACTTTAGGGTGAATAATGGAATTTACTTTTTGTAATAATTCTTTATTATTGAAAATATATTTTGCAAGTTTTTTTGTATCTAATTGATTTTCCGAAATATAAATGTCATTTCCAAATTCATTTTTAAGGAAATTTTTTATTTCGATATTTGTATTTACAATATTTTTTGAGCGAGAATCGGCATCATAAACCGGAATTCCGAGTTGATAAAATATTTTAGCAACAGTTGATTTTCCGCTTCCAATTCCGCCTGTTAATCCTACAATTATCATTTTATTAGTGTTTTTTCAAGATATATTCGACATATTCGGGTTGAATTTTTACCGAATTTATGGTTGTCGGGAATTTAACGAGTTCAACTTTTAAGTTTTCGGGAAGTTCTTTTTTTAGATGAGTAAAGGTTGCAATTGCCTCAAAATCAGATTCATTTATTGAATTATAATTGTTTATTCCTACATTAAAATTTAGCTTTATTTCCGAAGGAAACGTAATAATGTCGAGCGAATCGGGTAAGTTGATGATTTTTAACGGAATAGACAAAGATTTTTCGGTATATCTGTCAACAGGAATTATAATTTTTACTTTCTCGGGAGAATATATAAAGTTTTTGTTTTTCTTTAAATTTAAGGTAGTTGTAATTGTATCTTTAACATTTTTAAGTGTCAATTTTTGTGTGCTGATAAATTCAATTTTATTCAAATATTTTTTCACTCCAAAAACTTTTATGCTGTCGGGAAAGGCTTTGAAATTGTCGGTTTGCATATATCCCGAAACAAAAGTTAAATCGGTAACAGGTTTTATTTTAACGTATTTGAATTCGGTTTTTGCCATTGTAAAAAACAATGTGTCTGTTGAAATATTGATAATCTTTATTTTAGATTTTGTTTCGGTAGGAATTTGTTCGTTAATATATTTTGTCAGAATATAATATTTTATTGAATCTCTGCTTGTGTAATATTTTTTTGAATATTTTTTTATATCAATATTAATATTTTCATTTTTATTAAATTTATTAATAATATCAAAACCTGTTGCAGAAATTGTAATTACAATTTTTTTGTTTTGTTGCTCAATAATTATATATCCCGAAGGAATATTAACCAAGTTTATGTCAAATCCGACTTCTGTAACATGTTCATTGTCAAGCATATTTAAAAACCATAAGAAGCTTGAAATAATTAAGAAAACCGAAAAAGTCAATAAATTTCTTGAGATTTTCGGTTTCTTAATATCTGAATTAAATATTTTATTTACATTTTTAATCATAAATAATTATCTAAATTTTAACGACAATTATTTTTTTATAAAAGTCATTAAAAAAGTAGTTCTGGTGCTGTCGGTAATTCCGTCTTGTGTATTTGTTTCAAATTCGTCGGCACTTAAAGTTAGTTCGTCAAAAGCTAATCTTTCAATTAAATAAGTTCCGTCATATTCCATAACAATTCCGGCTTTATTTTCTGTTGTATTTGACCACCACCAATTACTTGTTGTTTGTGTTTTATCGCCGTTGTCAACAACTGTAGAAACATAACTTCCGTCTTGTATTATATTTAATTCATAAGAAAAAGAATATGTGTCTGTGGTTGTTCCTTGATCGTTAACTCTCACTTTTGTGAGTGTTGTTCCGTCGTAAGAATAAGTGGTTGTTGTAGTTATTCCGTCGTTAGTGCTCGAAGTTACTTTGTCGTAAGTTTTTAGTTGCCAATCTGCAGTAATTCTGTTGTCTCTGCTTCTAAGTGAAATAAACGGATCTTCTTCGCCTCTTTTGCATGAATCAAAAATAATTCCGCTAATTAGGATTAATGCTAAAAAATAGATTTTTCGTTTCATAAAATTTAAAATTTAGTGAATAAAGTTTAGTAATTAATTGAAATGCTTAAAGTTTATCAAATTTTAAGTTCTTGTATGATGTTACTTTGTTTTCGACACCGTCGGTTGTTACTGTTGTTGTTTCTTCTGTATAAAGAAACAATTCATCGCCTGCCAATCTTTCAATATCAAATTCACCGACTCCTTCTAAAATTATACCTTCTTTGTTATCGTCGGTGTTTTTCCACCACCACAAATTTGTTTTTATTGTGGTATTTCCGTTTTCAACAGTTTTTAGTGTATATGAACCGTCGTTGAATATTTCTAAATTTTGAGAAAACGAATACGTTTCTGTTGTTGTTTCATCATTAATTGTTGTTGAAACAGTCATTTCAGTTCCATCAAAAACTGTTGTAACTATAACTGTTACAGGGCTTCCGAGTGTTGTGAAATTATGTTCATAATTTTCGTCAATTGAAACTAATTTCCATTCGGCAGTTATTCTTGCATCTCTTGTTCTAAGCGATATGAACGGGTCTTCTTCACCTTTTTTGCACGAATTTATGGAAATTCCCAATATTGCAATTAAAATTAGAATTCGGGATTTCATATTTTTTTATTTATAAAATTATCGTTGAGCTATCATTTCTGTAGCACTTTTGATAATTGCGTTTTTATCCATTCTTAATTTTGTTTGTCCTTCGGTTTCAATAATTATTGAATCTTCGTTTATTTCAACAACTTTTCCGTGAATTCCGCCAATTGTAAGAACTTTATCGCCTTTTGCAATTTCGTTTCTAAATTTTTCAAGTTCTTTTCTTTTTTTCATTTGAGGGCGAATCATAAAAAAGTAGAATACTACTACGATTAGTCCCATCATAATCAACATAGAATATGGGTTTTGTTCTTGTCCTTGTTGTTGCATTAACAAAATGTAGTTTAAATTTGTCATTGTTTTTAATTTGAAATTAATAATTGTTTATAATATTTTCGTTTATTACGAGTGCCGACAGATAAATTTCTGTTTCTTTTTCAGGCGAATCGGAATAAATTGTAATTGTTTTGAATATATTTCCGGTAAATCCGGTTGTGTTAAAAGTAACAGTTATTTTTTGAGATTCACCCGAATTTATTGTTTTATTTTTCATTTCGGGAATTGTGCATCCGCAATCTGCTTCAATATCAGTTATTTCAATTTTTTTTCCGCCTTTGTTTGTAAGAATAATTGTGCATTCAACAATTTCACCGGCTCTGAGTTGTCCAAAATCGTGAGATGTTTCGTTAAAAACAAGTTTTCCCGGACCTGTAAAATTTGTTTTGGTTACTTTATTTTCTTCAATTTTATCTTTACAAAAAGTTGCAGATATTGTTATTGAAAATAAAAATAAAGATAATAAAATTGTTTTTATTTTGTTAGAAAATGTCATGTATTTTTTCAATTTAAACCAATCCTCTTCCTGTTTTTTCAAATTTATTTTCTTCTCGAAGATAAGCAATTATTTTTTCGAGAACGCCGTTTATAAAACTTCCGCTTTTTTCTGAACCAAATTGTTTTGCTATTTCTATATATTCGTTGAATGAAACTTTTACCGGAATAGATTTGAACTCGATTATTTCCGATATTGCAAGCATAAGAATTAATCTGTCGGTTTTAAGAACTCTTTCAAATTCCCAATTTATTATGTTGTCGGAAATAATTTTTTCGTATTCTTTTCCTTTTATAATTGTTTTTCGTAAAAGTATTTTTACAAAATCAAGGTCGTCTTCTTTTTTGTAAATATCTTTTATCACAAAGTTTTTAAATTTTCCTTCAACAATTTTATCTAACGATTTTAGAACTAAATCAATAGTAAAATCTATTTCGTAATTCCAATAAATGCTTTGTTCTTCAAGAACCGAGTATAAATCTTTGCTGTTGTAAATTATTTCGGAATAAAAGAATTGAATAATTTTTTTGTCTTCTTCAAAATCCGATTCGGGTTTACTCATATATTGTATGAATTCGTCCGATTCTGTTAAGTTTAGATATAATTTTTTTATTAATTCCGGATTTTCTTTCCAGCTTAATTTTCTTTCTTTTATTTTTTGAAGTAAAGTGTCGTTAATTGTAATTTGTGTAATAATATTGTTTCTTACGAATTTTAGGCTCGGATTTTTATCTTCTTCAGTTTTTATGTTTTTTGAAAGACGGTAATCAATTATTTTTTGAGCATATTCTTTAACTTCTTCAATTATAGAAATAAGTAAAAAATATAAGTCATACGTTTTTTCAATGCTTTGTAAAAGTTCGTTTTCTGCTTGTTGAAGCGAAATATCCGGTTTATTATAAAATGCGTAAATAATCTGGAGAGCTTTGATTCTTAAGAGTCTTCTGTTTATCATTTTTTCCTGTTATTATCACAGTTTAACCCAAATTAACAATTAAAAAATTTGGATTTTATTGATGCGTCTGAAATAAAGTGCAAAATTAATTTTTAAAATTTATAAAAAAAATTATTCTGAAATATCGGTTGCGGTTCTAAAACCAATTGTTGCGTTTTGTGTGTGCGGATTTGAAGCTCTTCTGTTTGTAACCGATAAAATGTCGGCAGAATTTATCCAAGAACCGCCTCTGTGAACTTTAAATTTACCTTTTTCGTTTCCTTCCGGATTTTCTTTTTTTGAATTTTTGTAAATATCATGCGAGTACCAATCGTTACACCATTCCGAAACGTTTCCGCGTATATCAAAAAGTCCGTTTAAATCGGCTTCTTTTTCGCCGTAATTATGAATTTTATTATTTGAATTTTCCGAGAACCAAGCTTTTTTGTCGAGATAAATTTTGCTTGTATCCGAAATATCTTTTTTATTAATATTTTTTGCACTTGCTGCAAATTCCCATTCAAATTCGCTTGGTAATCTGAAACCGTAGAATTTGCAAAATGCTTCGGCTCCAAACCAACTCACAAATATTACCGGTTTATTTTCGTAGTTAGGTTTCACAAAAAATAAATCGTTTTCGGAATAAATTCCGCATTCAATATCGCGCCAAACGCCTTTTAAATTAATGTATTCGGCAACTTTTTCTTTTGGTGCTTTTATCGAATTTAGAAATTTGGAATATTCTAAATTTGTTGTTTCAAATTTGTTTATGTAAAACGATTTTATCTTAAATTTTTTAGAATTTAATTCGTCGGTATTTTTGTTGTTTCCGGCTTTAAATTTACCGCTTTCTATTAAAATAAAATTTGAGTTTTTATTTATTTGAGAATAAACGTTTTGTGCAAAAAAGTTTATTGAAATTATCAAATAAAGAAATATTTTGAATGTCATAATTAATTACTCTTCAATTACTTCAATTCCGCCTTTAATTCTTGTAACAATTTTATAAACGGTGTTTGTTTTAAAACTTCTGTATTCGGGAATATCGTGCACCATGCTTCCAAAATAATCATCTTCGGCAGTAATTTTATCTTTTAAAATTTTATCAAAAATTTCTATAAAAAATGAGTCAAGTTCCGAGTCGGGATATGAGTCTCCGTTAAAAAATATTTGCGGAAATCCGTTAACAGTATATGATTCGGCAAGTTTAATGCCGTTGTCGGGTGCAATTTTATCGGAATAAATTTTATATGGAAATACTAAATTTGATTCTTTGTCTTTTAGTTTTATAACAATAAAATCAAACTGAAGCTCATTTCCTTTTATGTCATATACCATTCTTTTAATGTCATTTCCTTTTGAATCGAAAAATTTAACTGCAATTTTCATGTTGTCGTCGGTTTTCTCAAGAATTTTAAATCTGAGAGGAACATTTTCATTTTGAAGAGCCGAGATTTTTTGTTCAAGACTTGCAATTTTTTTTCTTTGATTTTGAGTAATTTTTGAGAAAATAAAATACGAAGCAGCTCCTAAAACTGCTATAATTATTACAAATATTATTAGCTTTTTTGCCATGATTTTTTAATTTATTTCGACACAAATTTACAAATATTATTTTAGAGATTTTAATTTTAATCTTCATAATTCATAAAAAAAATATTGAATAATGCTTTTAAGAAATTCAAATAATTCTTTATTGGCTTTTAGCTTTTAGCATTTGGCTTTTGGCATTTTGCTTTTATAAAAGTAAGATATTTCTGTTAAAAGTCTCAGCGAAACTTTTAATTGATATTTAAAAATTTTGTATTTCAAAAATGCTTAATCAATCAAATTTTTCAAAAAATGGTTTTTAACAATTATTCTATTTCATAAATTATTTTGGAACAATAATAAAAAAAATGCGTACAATATTATTTGTAAAGTTAATATTGCAATATAAATCTAATAAATTTAATAGATGTTTTATCAAGATAAAGTAGTTTGGATTACGGGAGCTTCGTCGGGAACCGGAGAAGCATTGGTTTATGAATTTTTTAAAAACGGTGCAAAATTAATTATTTCTGCAAGACGCGAAAATGATTTAATCAGAGTGAAAAATGCTTGCAACGACAGCGAAAACAGAGTTTTTGTTTTACCTCTTGATTTAGAAAATCACGACGAATTACCTTCAAAGGCAGAGCAAGCAATAAAAGTTTTCGGACGAATTGATATTCTTTTCAATAACGGCGGAATTAGCCAACGTTCGCTTGCCGAAAATACAATTATTGATGTAGATAAAAAACTTATGAATATCAATTATTTTGGTTCGGTAATTATTACAAAAGCCGTTATTCCATTTATGATAAAACAAAAAAGCGGACATATTGCTGTTATGAGCAGCCTTGCCGGAAAATTTTCTATTCCTTTAAGAACTTCATACTCTGCTTCAAAACATGCACTTCACGGATTTTTCGACGGACTTAGAGCCGAACTTTATCAATATAACATAAAAGTAACAATTATTTGTTCGGGTTATATAAAAACCGAAATAGCAAAAAATGCACTTACACAAACCGGCGAAGCACAAAACGCTACAGATCCGGGAATTGAAAACGGAATGTCGCCCGAATATTTTGCAAAAAAATCTTTAAAAGCCATCAAATCCGGTAAATTTGAATTACTTTTAGGCGGAAAAGAAAAAATTGCCGTATATTTAAAAAGATTTTTTCCGAAAATTCTTGCTTCTGTTATCAGAAAAACTAATGTGAGATAATTTTAATATAAAAAATACAATGTTTACAAACAATTTAAGAGAAATTTTTGAAGAAGAACTTGCGTTGCAAATAGAACAATGCGAAACAATGTTTGTAGATACAAACACACAAGTTAATAGTATTGGCGACGAAGTTGGAATGATTCCAATTGTTTTAGAAGGTTCCATAAAAGTTTTCCGTCCGGATTCAAAAGGTCTTGAAGTGCCAATTTATTTTATAAATCCAAATCAAAGCTGTGTAATTTCTTTTAACAGTATTTACAATAATTTGAAAACAACTGCAATTGCTCGCACTGTTAAACCTACTAAAATTGTTGTTGTTACTCCCGAAAAATCAAATCTTTGGTTCGATAAATATAAATCATGGCGTGATTTTGTTTTGAAAATGTATAGCAGCAGACTTAACGAACTTGTTGAACAATTGGGAATTACATCGAATCAAAAAAACAAAATTGAAATTCAGCAAAATAAAATTACAGAAAGTATCAGATATGCAAAAAGAATTCAAAATGCAGTATTTCCCGATGAAAATTTTTTTAGCAATTTAGGTTGTGAGCATTTTATTTTTTTTAAACCAAGAGATATTGTAAGCGGAGATTTTTATTGGATGTCAAAAGATGAAAACGGTAAAATTATTATTGCTGTTGCCGATGCCACCGGACACGGAGTTCCCGGAGCTTTTATGAGCATGTTGGGAATTGCTTTTTTAAACGAAATTAAAGATATTATTAGTAATACCGAACATTCTCCTGCTTATTTTTTAGATAAACTAAGAAACAAAGTAAAAGAATCATTAAAACAAACAGGAAAAAATGATGAAGCCAAAGACGGAATGGATATTGCCTTTTGTGTTGTTGATATGAAAAACAATGTTTTACAATTTTCGGGTGCTCATAATCCGTTGTATTTTATTAAAAATAATTCAAACCAAATAGACGAGTTAAAGGCCGACAGACAACCTATTGGAATTCATTTGAAAGAAAAACCTTTTACAAATCAAGAAATTAAAATTGAAAAAGGCGATGTCTTTTATCTTTTTTCAGATGGTTTTAACGACCAATTTGGAGGAGAAAAAGGCGGAAAATATAAATCGAAACGATTTAAAAGCTTTTTGTTTTCTATCAGAAACGAAAATTTGGAAAATCAAAAATTGCTTATAGAAAATGAATTTAATAAATGGAAAGGTGATATTGAACAAATTGACGATGTTTTGGTTATGGGAATTAAAATTTAAGTTTTTATAGATATTTTACTTTTTTAATTCTTCAAGTTGATTTTTGTTTACTCCAAAAATTCGTCGGAAAAAATTACCTATACTTTTCCAAAAACCTTTCTTTTGTTCAATAATATTTTCAGTTTCCGTGTTTTTTATAATCGGTAAATCCGATTTAATTTCGGGTTCAATTTTAGGTTTATTTTTTAAATCTTCTGCAATAAGCTTTTGCAATTCTTCATCTGTTATATTTATAAATTTTAATTCGTTATTTATAAAATCAACATTAATAATTTTTGATTTATCAATTTCATTTTTCAAAATTTTATCGGATAATTCGTTTAAAATATGCTTTTGAATTGCACGTTTCACAGGCCTTGCACCAAATTGAGGATTATATCCCAAACGCGAAATTATGTCTATAGCTTTTTCGGTATAATTTATTCTGATTTCTTCTTTACTAAGTTTTTTCTTTAAACCGTTTAATTGCAATTCGGTAATTTTTCTGATACTTTGAAACGAAAGCGGAAGAAACATAATAATTTCGTCAATTCTGTTAAGAAATTCGGGGCGCATTGTTTTTTTAAGAACTTCGGAAACACCTTCTTTTGTTTTTGCTAAAATTTCTTTGTAGTTTGAAGAAGTCATTTTGCTGAAACTATCGTTAATAATGTCGGAGCCGGCATTTGAAGTCATAATAATCAGCGTATTTTTAAAATTCACTGTTCTTCCTTTGCTGTCGGTTAAATGTCCGTCGTCGAGCACTTGAAGAAAAGTGTTAAAAATATCCGGATGAGCTTTTTCAATTTCATCGAGCAAAACAACAGCGTAAGGTTTCATTCTCACGGCTTCGGTTAATTGTCCGCCTTCATCGTAACCCACATATCCGGGAGGCGAACCTATAAGTCGCGAAACGGTATGTTTTTCTTGATATTCCGACATGTCGATTCTAACAATATTTTTTTCGTCGTCGAAAAGAAATTCGGCCAAAGCCTTTGCCAACTCAGTTTTTCCAACGCCGGTTGTTCCCAAAAAAATGAACGAACCAATTGGTTTTCCGCTGTCTTGCAATCCTGCACGACTTCTTTTAACTGCTTCTGAAACTGCTCTTACCGCTTCTTTTTGTCCTATAACTCTTTTTTCAAGTTCAGATTCCAGATTCACAAGTTTTTCCGACTGCGATTTTGTCATTTTGCTCACAGGAATTCCTGTAATATTCGAAATCATTTCGGCAATAAGCTCTTTATCAACAGCTTCTTTAGAAAGAATAACGTCCGAACGGTTATTATCCAAATCGGTATTAAGTTTTTCGAGTTTATTTTTAAGTTGAAGAATTTCGCCGTGTTTTATTCTTGCAACAGTTTCAAAATCACTTTCTTGATTTGCTTTTTCGGCCAAAACATTTAATTCTTCAATTTTTGTTCGTATTGAAGCAATTTCAAATAAAATTGTTTTTTCCGATTCCCAAATTGCACGATAGTTTGTAGATTTGTCGCTGAGTTCGCTAATTCTGTCGGAAAGTTCTTTAATTGAATTTTCGTCGCCTTCTTTTACTAAAACAGCCTTTTCTGTTTTCAGTAAACTAATTTTTCTTTCAATTTCATCAATTTCGGCAGGGAAAGTATTAATTTCCAAACGAAGTTTTGAAGCCGATTCGTCAATTAAATCAATAGCTTTGTCGGGCAAAAAAGTGTCGGTTAAATATCTTTTTGAAAGTTCAACGGCTGCAATAATTGCTTCGTCGGTAATTTTAACTTTATGAAATTGTTGGAACTTTTCTTTAATTCCTCTCAAAATCGAAATAGTTTCTTCAACTGAAGGCTCGTTTACAATTACTTTCTGAAAACGTCTGGTTAAAGCTTTATCTTTTTCAATATATTTTTGATATTCGTTAATTGTAGTTGCACCAATTGCTCTGAGTTCGCCGCGAGCAAGAGCCGGTTTTAAAATGTCGGCAGCTCCCATTGTTCCTCCGCCTTTCCCGGCATCGGTGAGTATATGAATTTCGTCGATAAATAAAATAATTTCACCGGCCGATTCTTTAACTTCCTGAATAATAGCTTTTATTCTGCTTTCAAATTCTCCTTGTTTTGATGCTCCGGCAATTACCGAGCCCAAATCAAGTGCAAAAATTATATTGTTTTTTAAGTTTTCGGGAACGTCGCCTTTCACAATTCTAAAAGCCAAACCTTCAATAATTGCGGTTTTTCCAACTCCGGGTTCGGCCAAAATTATAGGATTATTTTTTGTTTTTCTTGATATAATTTGAAGAATTCTTCTAATTTCTTCGGTTCTTCCAATAATTGGGTCGATTTTTCCGCTTAGAATTTTATGATTTAAATTGACGGCAAATTTATTTAGATTTTCAAATCGTTCTAATTGTTCTTCTTTTTTAATTGGAGATTTACGAAGTTCTTTAATAGCGTTTTCGAGTTTTTCGCGGTTAATTCCTTTCGAAAGCATAATTTCGGCAGAACTGTCGCCGGTTAGTAAAATTCCGGATAAAATGTGTTCAATGGAAATATAATCGTCTTTAAGCGATTTTGAAATTTCTTTTGCTTTGTTAAGCGACGTTTCAACATTTTTTGAAACATCAAGTTTGTTATTTGATTCTAAGGTTTTATACGTTTTAAAAATTTCGTTGAGCTGATTATCAAAAGCATCTTTTTCAATAGCTAAACGTCTGAGAATAAAAGGTGTTACATTTTGGTCTGTATCAATAATTCCTTTTAAAATATGACCGTTTTCGATTTGTGAATGGTTAAAAGATTTGGCAATTTCGGAGCCTTTCTTTAAAGCATTTTGAGCAGATTTGGTAAAATCGTTATAATCCATAATTCAAATATTAGATTATTAAAAAAGTAAATTTAAATAGATTATTGAATTTTATCAAATTTAAAAAAAAATCAATTTAAAAAAAATATCAATAATATATTTTAAAGAAAATTTATTTATGATATTTTTGTATATTAGCAATATTGTATAAATATTGAAATATTTTTTGTAAATTAGTATAAATTATTTTTAAAAGAGATATGAAACATCCATGTTAGTCTTTTGACACACACAAGAGAGTGATTATTTAGGATGTTCCTATCTGACCTTTAAAAACAATTAAAAATAAACAGATGAAAAAGAATTTAATAATTATTATAATTTTATTATTAACATTTTCGGCATGCGGACCAACTCCCAAGGAAGCAGCCGAATATAATACAAAGTTAGCTTTATATCACAATCAAGTTGTTAATCAGATAAATGTTTTAGAAGAATCTTTTAAAAATTTTGATACAGTTAAAATAAATATCGAAATAGAAAAAACAAAAGAATTAACGGCAAAAAATTATAAAAAAATATTGAAAATTGGAGCTTTAGACGGCGACAGTTCTTTGTATAGAGCAGACTCGGTATATTTTAAGCGTTGTTTTGAATTATTGAGCAACGAATATAAAATGATGTATAATTTATACAGATTGCCCGACGAAGAATATGGCGAAGAAGGAGAATTCAAATTTAAAAAATTACAATTTGAAAAAGACAGAAAATTTACTCAAGTATATGAGCAATATCTTGATGCACAAGAAAAATTTGCATTAAAATATAGTTTGGTTTTAAAAGATAATTAAAAGTGCTTCGCAGTTTCGTCATTATTTTATTAATCCGTTAAGTTAAAGAAAAAAAACATGAAGCACAATATAAATACTCTTTAATTTAACAAATAACAATAAAACACATGAAAAGAAAAATTTATTATTTATTATCGTTTTCCGTATTGTTGTTAATTACTTCTTGCGGACCAACTGTTCAAGATGCTATTGATTATAACGACAAAATTATTGCAATAGAGACATCAGTGATTGAAAAAATAAACAAATTGGAAAGTGAATTTACCTCTTACGATCCGATAAAAATCGAACCTGCATGGAACGATGCAAAAGCACAACTTGAAACTTCTATTACTGAACTTGAAAAAGTAGAAGCTTTTGACGGAAAAACTGAATTTAAAGACCAAACAATGGAGCTTTTTAAAACATTTCAAAAGCAAGTTGGAACCGAATATTTAGAAATGCTTAATATTTACAAACTTCCTGCCGATAAATATACAGAGATTGAAGAAAACAGATACAACGAGCTTTTGAAAAAAATTGATAATGAATATCAAGCTGCATTTAACAAATTTACTGATGTTCAAAATAAATTTGCCGCAAAATATGGTTTTGAATTAAAAGCTGTCGAATAAAATACTTATTGCTAAACATATATTATAAAAGAGAGATTTTTTAATAAATCTCTCTTTTTTTAGTAAATAAATTAAGGAATATAATACTTTTGCCACAAAAATTAAAATATGAAGATAGATAAAAACAGCATTACATTTCATTGGCTTATATTAATATTTTTGGCATTTATTTGGGGAAGTTCATTTATATTGATGAAAAAAGGAATTGAATCGTTTTCTTTTTTCCAAGTTGGAGCAATGAGAATTTTTATTTCTTTTTTGGCATTATTACCTGTTGCCGTTATTAGAATAAAAAAACTAAAGAAAGAAAATATTAAAACATATATAATTGTAGGATTAATAGGAAATTTTCTTCCCGCAATATTATTCACCAAAGCCGAAACAGAAATAAGCAGCACTTTAGCCGGAATGTTAAATTCACTAACGCCGCTATTTACATTATTACTCGGTGTATTCTTTTACAACACACCGTCAACAAAAACAAAATTTGCGGGAGTTTTAATAGGATTGATTGGAGCAGTTTTGTTAATTGGCGGCAAGTCGTTGAATTTTAGCGGCGGTGAAAATATTTTCGGATTATTTATAATAATAGCAACACTTTTTTACGGAATAAATTCACAAGAAATAAAAAACCATTTGAAAAATATAGACAGTATAAGTATTGCAGCATTTTCATTTATGTTTATTGGTCCTTTTGCCGGAGTTTCCTTACTATTTACCGATTTTGGCAAAGCAATTAATTCTCCCGATTTTACCGACAGTTTGATAAGCATAATTATACTCGCACTTGTTAACTCAACAATTGCAACAGTAATTTTTAATTATTTAATTTCAAAAACTTCGGCAATATTTAGTTCGAGTGTAACATATATAATTCCCTTTTTCTCAACAATTTGGGGCTTGTTTTTTGGAGAAAGAATATTCATATATCAAATATTTGCAATGATTTTAATATTTGCCGGAATATATTTGATAAATAAACCCAAATTGCTCGTTAAAAACGAACAATCAATCAATGTTTTGTAATTCAATTTCTTATAAAATTTAATAGTTGTTAAAACCAATTCAATTAACAATTCAATTTTTTTAATCACCATTGATAAATTTGGGCTAAACCGGAAAAAATATTAATTTTAAACCCGCTAAAAAGTTTTATTAAGAATGAAGCAATTAAAAAGATAAATTTAAAAACAAGATTTGTCAAAAATTGTTAATTTTATCAAAATTAAGACATTAAAATTTGTTGTAACTAAAACTTTACTTTTTATTCTCAAATAAAAAAAATATATTTGTGAATTAAATTTATATTTTTGCAAAAAACTAAAACGAATTTCAAAGAACAAAAAATAAATTATAACTATGTCAAAAGTAATTGCAATCGCTAATCAAAAAGGGGGAGTCGGCAAAACAACCACCGCAATAAATTTAGCTGCAAGTTTAGCAGTATTGGAAAAAAAAGTTTTGCTGGTAGATGTTGACCCGCAAGCAAATGCAACATCAGGTATCGGTTTCGACCCAAAAGGAATAGATAACAGTATTTACGAATGTTTGGTTGACGAAATAGAACCAAAAGATGCAATTCTAAAAACTCAAGTAGACGGATTAGATTTAATTCCTTCTCATATTGATTTGGTTGGAGCAGAAATAGAAATGTTGGACGCAGAAAACCGCGAAACAGTTTTGAAAAGAATTATTGCAAAAGTGCGAGATAATTATGATTACGTGCTGATTGATTGTTCGCCTTCTTTAGGATTATTAACTTTGAATGCACTCACAGCAGCCGATTCTGTTATGATTCCTGTTCAATGCGAATATTTCGCCCTTGAAGGACTCGGAAAACTTTTGAACACAATTCAAATGATTCAAAAAAACCTTAATCAAAAACTCGAAATAGAAGGATTTCTTTTAACAATGTATGATGCTCGTTTAAGACTTTCAAATCATGTAGTTTCTGAAGTAAAACAACATTTTGACACAATGGTTTTTGAAACAATAATTCAAAGAAACATAAAGCTTAGCGAATCGCCAAGTTACGGACTTCCTGCAATTTTATACGATGCAAAGTCTAAAGGAACATTGAGCTATATCAATCTGGCAAAAGAAGTGCTTGAAAGAAACGAAAAATAAATTACAAATTTCTTTTTGAAAATATCACATAATGACAAATAAAAATAACATGGCAAAGAAAAGCCCGCTTGGAAGAGGTTTAGGTGCCTTAATTGACAATTCGAAATACGAACAAAAACCCGTTGAAGAAGCAGTTTCAACCAGTGCAGTTGCAGAAATTGAAATGTCAAAAATTGAAGTAAATCCATTTCAACCAAGAAACGAATTTGACCAAACTGCATTAGAAGAATTAGCCGCATCTATAAAAGAATTAGGAATAATTCAGCCAATTACAGTAAGAAAATCAGGAACCGATAAATTCCAAATAATCTCGGGAGAAAGAAGATACAGAGCTTCTAAACTTGCAGGCTTAAAGTCTATTATTGCATTTGTGAGAGATGCCGACGATACCGAAATGCTCGAAATGGCATTGGTTGAAAACATTCAAAGAGAAGACCTTAATGCAATAGAAATAGCAATTTCTTACGAAAGACTTATAGACGAATGTAAACTTACGCAAGATAAACTTAGCGAAAGAGTAGGCAAAAAAAGAACAACAGTTACTAATTATTTGAGACTTTTAAAGTTACCTGCCGAAATTCAATCCGGATTACAAGGAAAACTAATTGGAATGGGACATGCAAGATCTCTTATCGGAATTGAAGATGCAAGTCTTCAAAAAACCGTTTACAACAGAGTAATTGCCGACGAACTTTCGGTTAGAGAACTCGAAAAAATAATAAGAGAAATAAATAAACCCGAGAAAAATCAAAAAGAAAAAACCAAAGGACATAAACTCCCTGAAAATTTTACAAAATTTAAAGACGAAATATCAAAATATTTTCCGGGAAAAATCAGTTTAAAAAGAAATAATGCCGGACGCGGAACAATTGCTTTTTCTTTTACATCCGATGAAGAATTTGATAAGATAAAAGAATTGCTTACAAAAGTAAAATAACACATTTTTAAAACGTATAATGAAATTTTTTTTTATTCTATTTACCGCAATTTTTCTTTTTTCAAATTACTCTTTTGCACAAAAAGATACAATTAAGAATGAAGAAAAAATTAAGGACACAACAAAAGTTCAATACGATTTTTTAAATATCAGCAAAGAAAAAAATCCCGGAAGAGCAGCATTATACTCGGCTGTTCTTCCGGGTTTGGGACAAGCTTATAACGGAAGCTATTGGAAAATACCTGTAATATATTCAGTATTAGGCGGATTTGTTTTTTTGTCCGATTACAACAACAAACAATATAAAATTTATCTAAATGCTTATGTTGCGGAAACAGATACTTTGGCATCAACAATTAACCCTTTTGTGGGCGATAAATCTGTTGAAGTTCTTAAAGCCAATAAAGAAAAATTCAGACGAAACAGAGATTTGTCTTACATAGCAATATTCGTAGCTTATGGTCTTTCGATTATCGAATCAAATGTTGATGCTCAATTATCTGACTTTGATGTTAGCGATGATTTATCATTAAACATATATCCGTCGGTTATTATTACATCTCAGGGAAAAACAATACCTACATTAAGTTTTGGGTTTAGATTTTAAAAAAAAAATACAAGTAATACGTAATTGACATTTGAATTGTCAAATTATTTATTATATTTGCATAATATTCAGCAGTTTAACTATATAAAAATATTAATTCTTTATTAAAATACACATAAAATATTAAAGCAATATGAAGAAAATCACTTTAATTATCATAGCAATAATGATAACAAGTTTTCATGTTAATTCACAGACTAATAAAGAATTAACAAACGGAGATGACGCAGCCATTCAGCAACAATCAGAATTTCTTGACAGCCTTGTGAATACATGGTATGTGAAAAGATCTTATTCAAGCATTTCTGATGATAATGCACAAATAATTCCCGAATTTTTAACCGACGAAACGCCGGATTCTGTATATATCAGCAGACTCAAATCATTACCTTCTCCAATAATGATGTCCTACAACGAAAAAGTAAAATCTTGGATAGATTTATACATATCAAGAAACAGAAGAACACCTTATTTAATAGGTATGTCGGAATATTATTTTCCTTTTTTTGAAGAAATATTAGATAAAAATAATCTGCCATTAGAATTCAAATATTTACCAATAATTGAATCAGCATTAAATCCTCGTGCACGCTCAAGAGCAGGTGCTGTGGGTTTATGGCAGTTTATGTATTCTACCGGAAAAATGTATGGTTTAGAAGTAAACTCTTATGTTGATGAAAGAAGCGATATGATAAAATCATCTAATGCAGCAGCACATTTTTTGTCGGATTTATATAAAGTTTACGGAGATTGGACTCTTGTTCTTGCAGCATATAACTGCGGTCCGGGAAATGTAAATAAAGCAATCAGACGTTCGGGCGGTAAAACGGATTATTGGGAAATATATCCATATTTGCCAAAAGAAACGAGAGGTTATGTTCCTGCATTTATTGCGGCAACTTATACAATGAACTTTTATCAAGAGCATAATATTGTGGCTCAGAAAATTGATATGAACATTTTTACCGACACAGTAATGATTGACAGAAGACTTCATTTACAACAAGTTTCTTCAATTCTTAATATTCCTGTTGACCAATTGGCAGAATTAAATCCTCAATACAAATCATTAATAATTCCCGGAAATTATCAAAAATATCCTTTGCGATTACCGGTGAATGATGTAACAAGATTTATTGCTTCATCAGAAGAAATTTATAAATATAAAGATTCTGTATTTTTTGCTACAAAAGAAGCATTTGTAAAGGCTCCCGAATTTGCAAAATCAGATTATTCTTCATATTCATATTCAAGCACTTATTCACCTCCTTCAACAGCAGGAAAAACAAAACTCGCATATACTGTTAAACAAGGCGATACATACGGATTTATTTCAAGTTGGTATAATGTAAGAATTTCGGATATAAAATATTGGAACAATACATACAGTAATAATTTAAGCATAGGACAAGAATTGGAAATTTGGATTCCAACAAGCAAAATTAACTATTACAAGAGAATTAACGCAATGTCTTTTTCCGCAAAACAAGAATTAAAAGGAAGTCCTACAAGCACCGGAAACACTACAACAACAAGTTCTAACACAACAAGCAATCCTTCGGATAACAGCTATGTGTGGTATAAAATTAAAAGCGGAGATAATTTATGGACAATTGCCCAAAAATATCAAGGAATTACTGATGCCGACATAAAAAAATTAAATAATTTTACTTCAACAGATGTAAAAAATCTTAGAGAAGGACAATATATCAAAATAAAGAAAAAAAGTTAACAAAATTTTGCTTTAAAAATGACACCCAAAAATATACTGGTTTTTTTGCTAATTACTTTCGGATTAATTGTTCTACTGTCGGCAATATTTCCCGAAAAAGGATTGAATATTTATGACAATGTAACTTTAAACTTCATTAGTTTCGATGAAATTTTAAACGATAATTCTGTTGAAAATAAAGATATATCGGGGATTTTAAATAATACTAATTTAGATGAAGAATCCGCTGATAAAGCATTTGAACAAACTTCTAATAAAACTGTTGATTCTGTTTTAGTTGATGATAAATATGTTTATTTTGAAGCAGTTCAAATTAAAATCGACAGTGTAATCAGACATTTAGAATTTCCGGGTGGTAACAAAAAAGTTCTTGATGCTTTTTTTGAACAACTTGCAACAATAAAAGGGAAAAATGAAATGTTGAGAATCATGCATTATGGTGATTCTCAGATAGAAACCGACAGGATTTCAAGTTTTCTAAGGAATAAATTTCAAACACAATTCGGCGGAATCGGACCCGGATTTGTTTCTGCCGTTAATGCTTTTGATTATGGTTCGCCCATGGTTCAATCTGCCACAGGAACTTGGAAAAGATATACTGCATACGGACGAATAGACACACTTGTAAAACACAGCAGATACGGAGTTTTAGCAAATTTTTGTAAATTTTCACCGCTTATAGATACAAGCGTTCACAGTTTAGCAAATAGTGATATTCTGCCAAAACCATCTGAATATAAAGCTCAACTTTCGTTTTCACAATCTTCGGCATCTTACGCACTTGCACGGTCATATTCCAGATGTAGAATGTTTTACGGATATAATTCCGATAAATTTAAAGTTGTTGCATATTCCGACGAACAATTACTTTCCGACGAAATATTAGCTCCGGCTGACGGATTAAAAGTTAAAACTTGGACATTTTCAAACACTCCAAAAACTTTGCGTTTTGAATTTGAAGCAAACGACAGCCCGGAATTCTACGGTTTTGCATTCGACGGATACTCCGGTGTTGCAGTTGATAATATTGCAATGCGTGGTTCTTCGGGTTATATGTTTACCCAAATGAACGGTTCAATGTTGGCAAATTTTTATAATATGCTAAACACAAAACTTCTGATTTTACAATTTGGAGGAAACGTTGTGCCCTCGCAAAAAAATAATTACGATTTTTATAAAAAAGGTTTTTCGGCACAATTGAAAAAATTAAAAAGATTGGTTCCGGATATTACAATAATTGTTATCGGACCGGCCGATATGTCGAAAAAAGAAAACGATAAATATGTTACATACCCTGCGGTTCCGTTGATTCGTGATGCTTTAAAAGCTGCAACTTTTGAAAATCAATGTGTATATTGGGATATGTATGAAGCAATGGGTGGCGAAAATTCTATGCCCGGTTGGGTTTTTAATAATCCGCCTTTGGCAGAAAAAGATTTTACTCATTTTACGCCTCAAGGAGCAAAATATATAGCAAAAATGTTTTACAATGCTTTTATGTTTGAATATAATTCATATTTGAAAAGAAGAATACCTTAATTTGAGAATGTGGAAATTTGGAAATTTGAAAATTTGAGAATTTGAAAATTTGAAGAAGTGCTAATTAGAAAATTTTGAAATTTGAAAATCTGTGAACGGCTTTAGCCCTCAACGAAGTTAAAATCAGAAAAATCAGTCAAATCTGTGTTCTATTTTAAATTAAAATTATTAAAATGATACAATGGTTCAAATATACAATTATACATTTGTTTTCTTTGTGAACTTTGTGTTCTATGCGGTAATAAATAATTAAAACAATAAATAAATTTTAATTTGAAATTATTTGAAAATCGAATATTTGAATTAAACTGAACAAAAATATCAATAAAATAAATTTGAAATTACAAAAAAATCGAAATGAACAAAACCCCTGTTAAGAATTTTATATTTTTTATACTGATATTTTATTCAATTAGCTCAAGAGCACAATCAACATATCCATATTCAAAGTTTCCATATAATTTTATACGTTACGATAAAAATAGTATTATTTTCCCGGGCGACAGCAGCGATTTTGAAAAATTATATTCAAAATTAGATACAATAATATTTCAAGGAAAAGGCAAAATAAATATTGTTCATATTGGTGGTTCGCACATACAATCCGGAATATATTCGGGAAGAACACGTGAGCGACTTCAAACTTTTTATCCCGGACTAAACGGCGGAAGAGGAATGGTTTTTCCATACAGAATGTCGCGAACAAACAGTCCGAATAATTACAACGTAAATTGGACAGGCGAATGGACAACCCTTAGAAATGTTCAACATACAAAATCCGGAAATTTAGGAATGCTCGGAATTTCTGCAACAACTTACGATTCCACGGCTTCAATAAAAGTTGTAACAGGTAAAAATTACTTACATTATGATTTTAACAGTGTAAGAATTTTTACAGATTTCAGTAAAAAATCATTTAAAATTATTCCTGATTATAAAGGAAAATATACAATATCCGAGTTTCCGGAAAAGGGATTTATTCAAATAAATTTCGATAATTATATAGATACTTTATCGTTAAAAATTCATGAATCAGATTCAATTCAAAACTATTTTACTTTATACGGAATTAGTTTGGATAATGATAATTCCGGAATTGTTTATACCGATGCCGGAATAAACGGAGCGAGTTTACCGTCGTTTTTAAAATGCAATTTATTGGCTTTGCAAATGAAGCAAATTGAGCCCGATTTAGTAATAATTTCATTAGGAACAAATGATACCTATACAAAAAATTTTGTGCCTTCATATTACAAACAAAACTATATAAATTTTATAGCAGAAATTAAAAAAGCAAATCCCGACGCAGCCATTTTGCTGACAGTTCCAAATGACGATTATTATCGAAGAAGATATCCAAACAGAAATATTCAGGAAGCCGAAGATGTTATTCTTGAACTTGCAAAAGAATACGGCTACGGTGTTTGGAATTTTTACCAAATAATGGGCGGATTTAATTCTTCGTCGTTATGGTATAAAGACTTTTTAATGGCTTATGACAGAATACATTTTACAACAAAAGGATATTTAATTAAAGGAGATTTATTATTTTTCGCAATTCTAAAATCTTATGATAATCATATTGATGATAAAAACAAAAAAAGATT
>DZBS01000003.1 GCA_022729995.1 Draconibacterium orientale
TATTTTGGAAAAGATGTTATAATTACCACAGAAAGAAACGTTTCAAAAAATAAAAAAATACAATCGGAACTTATTAAAGCTAAAGATATTGCAGAAGAAAGCGAACAAAAAGTTAGAAGCATGTTTGAAAATACAAAAGCCGGAATATTGTTTTTTAATCCTGAAGGTCAAATTTTGGAAGCCAATAACGCTGTGTTGGAAATAATTGGTTCTCCTTCAATAGAATTTACAAAACAAATAAATCTGTTAAACTTTCAACCTTTAATTGATGTGGGCTTTTCGGGAAATGCACAAAAATGTATTTCCGAAAAGAAAGTTATTGCGTCCGAAGCAACATATACGAGCAAATGGGGAAAAACTGTTTATATGCAATATTTTTTGATACCGATTTTTGTTCAAAATAATATTGTCGGTGTTTGGGCAAACTTGCACAATTTAACCGATTTGTGGAATACTAAAAACGATTTAATTATTGCCAAAGAAAAAGCAGAAGAAAGCGATAAATTAAAAAGCGCTTTTCTTCAAAATATTTCGCATGAAGTAAGAACTCCGTTGAATTCTATTGTAGGTTTTTCGCAATTAATTACCAAAAAGAATCAAACTCCCGAAAAAGTGCAATTATATTCGGATTTGATATATTCAAACAGCTATAAATTAATAGGGATAATATCCGATGTAATCGAAATTTCACAAATTCAATCAAAACAAATACATGCAAACTATTCAATGTTTGATATAATTTTATTTATAAAAAGTCAATTCTCTGAATTTATAAATATCGTTAATGAAAAAAACTTACGATATAATTTAACAATTGAACCAAATATTGAAAAATACATTATAAAATCTGATGAAGAAAAACTAAGAAAAATAATTTATCATATTATTGATAACTCTATAAAATTTACATCAAAAGGAAAAGTAGATTTATCAATAAAAATTAATGAGGAAAAAATTGTTATAGCAATTTCCGACACCGGAATAGGTATTTCCGACGAAATGAAAAAAATTATTTTTATGCCTTTCCGTCAAGCAGAAATCGGAGTGATTCGAAATTTTGGCGGCAACGGATTGGGTCTTGCATTGGCAAAATCATATATTGAACTATTGTCGGGAAAAATTGACTTACAATCGGAAATAAATGTTGGAACAACAATTACATTACATTTACCCGTAAAAGAAGAAAAAAATGATTTCTACAAAAATCAAAAAAATTATAACAAAAAAAATATAAATACAATATTAATTGCCGAAGACGAATTTTCAAATTATTTGCTTTTAATAGAATTAATGAATTCCTCAGAATTGAAAATATTACATGCTTTAAACGGACAACAAGCAGTTGATTTTTGCAGAAACGGAAATGATATTGATTTGATTCTTATGGATATTAAAATGCCAATTATGGACGGACAAGAAGCGGCAAAAGTAATAAAAGAATTTCGTCCGGATATACCAATAATTGCGCAATCGGCCTATTTCGAAGAAACCGAAATAGAAAAATACAAAGATATTTTTGACGATTGTATTGAAAAACCAATTAATGAAAAAGTTCTTAAAGAAATTTTGGAAAAATATTTTTTATATTCCGATAAAATAAAGTTTTAAACCATATTTTATTAAAAAAAATGAATGCAAAATTAATATTACGTAAAAATTTAGATAAAAATAAAACTAAAATATATAGAATTTCATTAATAATTGTTGCAATTAGTTTTCCGGTAATAGGAATTTTCACAAACTTTTTTGACAATAAAATTTATGACCCGATATATTTACGTTTAATTTTAAGTTTACTTTCAATAACAATAATAACAGGAACATACTTTGAAAAGTTTAATCGGAATTTCAATATATATTTCAATATATATTTGGTTTTAATTTCAATTTGGGCAGGATATATAACCTACGAAAACAATTTTTCATTCAGCACATCAATAATCTATCTGTCGTCAATAGCAATAGTTTCGTTTGCCATAAGTAATTACAAGCAAATTGGTTTATTTTCAATTATTTCGGTATCAATAATAACTATACTTTTAATATCAAGCGATGTTGATATTTTAAGCCGGTTTTCAATATTCATTTCAATCCTTTTCATTCACTCGGTTGCTTTTGCAATAATATATTTGAATAACCTTTCGGAAAACAATCTTTTTGCAAATCAACAAAAATTATTAGACGTAAAAAATGTAGCTTCAATAGGAAATTGGGAAATAGATTTGAGAAATAATAAAATTGAATGTTCCGACGAAATAAATAATATTTTTGAATGCGATTCGGACATAACGGTTAAAACATTAGAAAGATTTTTTTCATATATTCACCCCGATGATTTTGATTTAGCATACACATTGTATAGTAATTCATTTTCCGAAAAAAAACCTTCATATATTGAACATCGAATTATTACAAAAAATAATAATCTAAAATATTTAAAAGTTAGATGCCGAACAGAATTCGATATAAAAGGAAATGCAATAAAATCTCATGGAAACGCTATTGATATTACCGATCTTAAAAATAAAGAAACCGAATTGCAAGAAAGTGAAGAAAGATATAAAGCACTTCACAACGCATCTTTCGGAGGAATAGGAATTCACGACAAAGGAAATATAATTGAATGTAACAGAGGACTTTCAGAAATGACCGGTTATTCTGAAAAAGAATTAATTGGAATGAACGGATTATTACTTATTGCAGAAGAATCTAGAGATTTGGTAATAAAAAATATTAAAGAAGAAACAGAAAAACCTTATGAAGTAACCGGAATTAGAAAAAACGGCGAAAAATATCCGCTACATATCGAAGCACGCAATATTCCGTATAAAGGAAAACTGATGCGAGCAGTAGAATTCAGAGACATTTCCGAAAAAGTAAACGCAGAACAAAAAATTATTGAAAGCGAAACAAAATACAGAATGCTCACGGACCTTTCGGGCGATATGATTGTTATGCACAGAAACTTCAAAAAATTTTATATAAACCCCACAGTTGAAAAAATATTAGGCTACACGCAAGAAGAATTCTTAAATTTTAATGCATTTTATCTTTTACACCCCGAAGAAGAAGACAGAATAAAAATTAATATGGAAGAAGACCGAGCATTGCGTATTGAAAAAAATAAAACTTGCGATTTTAGAATGCGCCATAAAAACGGACATTTCGTTTGGCTTTCTTCTCAAATTATAATTCATAAAATCGACGAAAATAATTTCATAACAATAATAAGTTCGCGAGATATTTCAGAAAAGAAAAAAATAGAATTAAAACTGTTGAGAAGTAAAGAAAACTTAAGCCAAGCACAAAGAGTAGGAAACGTTGGTCATTGGGATTATGATATTATTAATGACAAACTTTACATTTCAAAACAAATGTATAATATTTATGAAATATCAAAAGAGAATTTTATTCCAACAATTTCAAACGTTTTAGAAATGGTGCCTGATGATGAAAGGAAAACACTATTTGAAACCTTTAATAATTCTATAAAAGAAAAAATAAATCTTGAATTTATTCACAAGATTATTACCAAAAAAGGAAATATAAAACATTTAAAAGAAGTTACCGAAACAAAATATAACAGTAATAATGAACCTGTCAGCATTCTTGGAAGCGTTCTCGATATCACCGAATTAAAAAACATTGAACTTGAACTAATAGAAAGTCAAGCAATTTTTAAAGCCATAAGTACTGCGGCAAATGACGCAATAATTATGATTGACAACGACGATACAGTTAATTTTTGGAATCCTTATGCAGAAAAAATGTTTGGATATACAGCAGAAGAAATGAAAGGAAAAACATTACATGATTATGTTGTTCCCGAAAACTCAAGAGAAATTTTTATAAGTGCATTTGAAAGTTTCAAAAAAACAGGAAAAGGAAGAGTACTAGGACAAACAATAGAATTAACGGCAATAAACAAAAACAAACAAGAATTTCCGGTTGAAATATCAATTTCAAGAACCAATGTTGGAAATAAATGGACAGCAATAGGAATTGTTAGAGACATTACAAACAAAAAGAATTATGAAAATCAACTTAAAAGTTTTAATGCCACAAAAGATAAATTATTTTCAATAATTGCTCACGATTTAAAAAACCCTTTTAACTCTTTAATAGGTTTTAATAAACTTCTTGTTGCAAACGTATCGGATTATCCTAAAGAAAAAATTAAACAAATAGCACAAAATATGCTTGATGTTTCGTCTCAAACATATACACTGTTAGAAAATTTACTTCAATGGTCAAACTTCCAAACAGGTAAATTAACACCACAATTTATTGATATAAAACCTTCGGAATTAATAAAAGAAGTTGTATATTTAAGCGAAACAATAGCTCTTGCAAAACAAATAAATATTCAAACAAAAATAAACTGCGATAATTACATTTTTGCCGATTCGGAAATGATAAAAACAGTAATAAGAAATTTAATTTCAAATGCAATAAAATTCACATACCAAAACGGAAATATAAATATAGAAACATCAGAATATAACCACGAAATTTTATTCACAATTTCAGATTCGGGAACAGGAATTGACCCCGAACACTTAAAAACACTTTTTGGAATTGACAATAGATATTCACAAAGAGGAACTGCCAACGAAGCAGGAACAGGACTTGGCTTAATGTTATGCAAAGATTTTATTGAAACCCACAAAGGTAAAATTTGGGTTGAAAGTGAATTAAATAAAGGAAGCAAATTTATGTTTACAATTCCAAAATCAATTTAACAAAAAACTGCCGGAAATTACAAGAATAATAAGCAAATACAGAAAATAAAATTATATGAAACATCCACGCAAGTTTCACGAAACAAAAGAGATTGATTATTTGGGATGTTCCTTTCTGACCATTAAAAAAAATAAATATAAACAGATGAAAATATTAATAGTTGACGATATTATTTCAAACATAATTTTACTTGAAGAGATTCTGTCCGGAAATCATCAAACCGAAAAAGCATATAACGGACAAGATGCTCTTGATAAAATAAATATTTTCAATCCCGACTTGGTTTTGCTCGATATTATGATGCCTGTTATTGACGGAATTGCAACATTAAAAAAAATTAGAGCAAATTTGCTCACATCAGATTTGCCTGTTATTATGATAACAGCAAAACAAGAATATGCAGATTTAAAAGAAGCTCTAAATGCAGGTGCTTCCGATTATATTAAAAAACCAATTGACAAAACCGAATTATTCACAAAAATTGAAATTCAAAATCAACTGATTCATAAAAGTAAAAAAATTTTAGATTACGAAA
Organism: Draconibacterium orientale; assembly: GCA_022729995.1. Taxonomy (GTDB): domain Bacteria; phylum Bacteroidota; class Bacteroidia; order Bacteroidales; family JAADGE01; genus DZBS01. The sequence goes on from DZBS01000003.1 coordinate 5,279, forward strand.
TTTACGATAATATTCAAGAAAGTATGGTTGTTGCCCAACGTTTTCAACAATCATTACTTCCCGATAAAAAAAAGCTTTTGAAATTATTTCCAAACAATTTTGTGCTAAATCTTCCTAAAGATATTTTAAGCGGAGATTTTTATAATTTTTATAATTTTGAAAATTCAAGAAAACTAATAACATTATACGATTGTATTGGACACGGTGCTCCGGCGGCAATGATGACAATTGCAATTCAACTTATTGCAAATAACCATTTTACATATAATTCTAATTATAATCTGCACGACTCGGTTCAAAAAATAATTGACAATTTAAAAATAAATATTAATCAATCTGTCGACACATTTTCCGATTTCAGTTTCGATGCAATATTCTTAGAAATTATTGAAAATGAAATGACTGCAAATTTCATAGGTGCACACAGACCGCTATTAATTGTAAGAAAAAATTCTACCGAAATTATTGTTAACAATCAACCGGAAAAGCCGTATATTACACTGCACGACTATTCTTTATTCAGAATAAAAGGAAATATTCACAGTATAATTCTTGAAAATGCAGATTTTGATAATAAAAAAATAAAACTTGAAAAGGGCGACAGTATATATTTATTTTCCGACGGATATACAGAACAAATGTCGAGCAATTTTAAAAAAGTTAGAATTTCAATGAGAGGTCTTGCCGATATTTTAATTGAAAATCAAAATTTATCTATGAACGAACAAAAACAAATATTATACGATTACTTTATAAATAATCTTAACGGAAGCAATCAACTTGACGACATTATTGTTATAGGAGTAAAAATATAAAAAACAACGAAATTTTTATATGTTAATAAAAACCAAAGGCATAGTTTTAAACAGATTAAAATATTCCGACACAGCAATTATTTGTTCAATTTACACTCAAAAATTCGGGAAATTATCTTTTATGATTCACGGAACAAACTCCAAAAAATCGAAAATTAAAGCAAATCTTCTACAACCAATGTATTTGCTCGATTTAGAAATTATTTATAAAGATAATTCAAATTTGCAAAAACTAAATGAAATTTCTTCCGATTACACTTTTACCGACATTCCCCTATCCTTCTCAAAAAATTCTATTCTTTTTTTCTTGGCCGAATATATAAATAAATGCTTAAAAGAACACGACCAAGATGCTGAACTATTTAATTTTATAAGAAATTCGATGATTTTTTTAGACCAATTAAAAGTAAACTCTTCTAATTTTCATATTAAATTTTTATTCGATTTTTTTAAATATTTAGGAATTCTCCCCGAAAATAATTTTTCGGATATTCAAAATATTTTCGATTTGCAAGCCGGTAAATTTATTTTGGGAAGACCGCAACATAAAGACTTTGCCGATATTGAAACAAGCTTTTATATTTCTGAATTTTTGAAATCCGATTTTGAAAATATGCACACAATAAATTTATCTAAAACAATGAGAAACAATCTTTTAAATTTTATTATTGATTATTCAAACATTCATATTGAAAAACCGGGATATATGAAATCCGTTGACGTTTTGAAAGATATTTTTTCGTAAATTTTTAATTTTCTCTAACCTTTAATTTTTCTGCAATTTCAAATAATATTTTCTTTTTTTCACTTTCAACATTCACTTTCTCAAGAGATTTTATTGCCGAAAGATAATAATCATTAATTTTATTCAGAGTTAATTGTTTAATATTTAATTTATTGTAAATTTCTGTAACATGTTTTACTTTAGATGTTCTGTCCATTAATTTGTCTTCCAACAAATTATTTAAAAATTCATTAGTTTTTAAATCAGAATTTTTTAAAGCATTTATCAACAAAAAAGTTTTTTTTGCCTCAACAATATCTCCGCCCGTTTGTTTTCCAAAAACTTTGGAATCGCCGTAAACATCGAGCAAATCGTCTTGCAATTGGAATGCAAGTCCGAGATTTAGACCAAAATCATAAAGTAAATCGGAATCTGTTGAAGAAGCTCCGCCAATTATTGCACCGGATTTTATGCAAGCTGCAATAAGAACCGAAGTTTTAAGTTTTATCATCTCCAAATAATCATCAATTTCAACATTTTTTTGAGTTTCAAAATTCATGTCATATTGCTGACCTTCACAAACTTCCAAAGCTGTTTTATTAAATATTTCGAATATTGACTTTAAATTTTCAGATTTATTTTTTAGAATATATCCGTAAGCCAAAATCATCATTGCATCGCCCGATAAAATTGCAGTGTTTACGTTCCATTTCACATGAACGGTTTCATTTCCTCGTCTAAGATTTGAATTGTCCATAACATCGTCGTGAAGCAAAGTAAAATTATGAAAAATTTCAAAAGCCAAAGCTGTATCAACAGCATTATCAATGCTTTCGCTAAAAACATTACACGCAGCCAAAAGCAAAGCCGGCCTCAACCTTTTTCCGCCAATATCCAAAATATATTTTACGGGTTCATATAATCCTTCAGGTTTCGGACAATACTCAAGGCTTTTAATTTTATCGGAAATAATATCTTGTAACTCTTTTATTGAAAACATAAAATTTGAATTTAACTCTAATAAAAAAACAATTAAAATTTGCTTCTTTGCAAATGTAATAAATTGAACAAAATATCTTATTAAATATTTTTTTTTGATACTTTGCATCAATATTTTTACAAAAAATATAATTTAGATGAATCCTTTAAGTATCAATGAAATTGCAATTGCCGTAAACGGAAAAGTTTTCGGAAACGAAAATATAATTATAAAAAATATAATTATCGACAGCAGAACTTTTTCGGCCGATAAATCTACAATTTTTGCCGCAATTAAAAGTTTGCGAAACGACGGACATAATTTTATTCCCGAACTTTATAAAAAAGGAATCACAAATTTTATTGTTAGCGAAATCAAAAAAGAGTTTGAGAATTTTGAAAACGCAAATTTCATTATCGTTGAAAATACAATTTCGGCACTTCAAAAACTTGGAGCATATTACCGAAAAAATTTCACAAATTCATTGGTTGCAATTACCGGAAGTAACGGAAAAACTGTTGTTAAAGAATGGATTTTTCAACTTTTGCACGAGAATAAAAACATTACCAGAAGTCCTAAAAGTTTTAATTCGCAAATTGGAGTTCCGCTTTCGCTAATGCTTTTAGACAATAAATTTGATTTGGCAATTATTGAAGCCGGAATTTCATTTACGGGCGAAATGGAATTACTTGAGAAAATAATTTATCCCGAAATCGGAATTTTTACAAATATTGGAAATGCACATCAAGAAAATTTTGAAAATATTGAAAAGAAAATCAGAGAAAAAATAAAGCTTTTTAAAAACTCAAAATTAATTATTTATAATTCCGATATTAAAAAAACAGATGAAATAATACGAAATGAATATTCGCAAACAAAAGAACTTTTTACTTGGGGAAAAAACAAAAATGCAAGTCTTAAAGTGTTAAATATCAATAGAAAAAATAACTTTACCGAAATAATAAGTTTGCATAACGAAAAAGAAATATCAATAAAAATACCTTTTACCGATACAGCTTCGGTAGAAAATTCGATAAATTGTTTGGCATTTTTAATTAGTTCGGGAAATTTTTCATCTCAAATTTTAGAGAAATTTTCTTGGCTAAGTCCTGTGGAAATGAGACTTGAATTAAAACAAGGAATAAATAATTGTACTTTAATAAACGATTTTTATAATTCCGATTTAAGCTCTTTAAAAATAGCTACCGATTTTTTGAATACTCAAAATCAGCACTTCAGAAAAACAATAATACTTTCCGACATTCCTCAAAGCGGAACAATTGAAGAAGAATTATATAAAGAAATATCTGAAATAATAACAAAATCGGGAGTTACAAGAATAATTGGTGTTGGAGAAAAAATATCTTTTCATAAAAATTATTTCAAAAATATACACCAAAAAACATTTTATAATTCAACAGAAGAATTTCTAAATAATTTTAAAACTACAGATTTTTCGGAAGAAACAATTTTGATAAAAGGTTCGCGAAAATTTGAAATGGAAAGAATTTCGGCTCAACTTATTCAAAAAAAGCACCGAACCGTAATGGAAATAAATTTAAACGCAATAATTCATAACTTAAACTACTATAAATCAATTATTAAAAAGGAAACTAAAATAATGATTATGGTAAAAGCTTTTTCTTACGGAAGCGGAAGTTTTGAAATTGCCAATTTGTTGCAAGAGCAAGGTGTTGATTATTTGGGAGTTGCATTTGCCGACGAAGGCGTAAAACTCCGAAAAGCCGGAATTTCTGTTCCAATAATTGTTATGAATCCGGAAATTGAAGGTTTTGCGAACATTATTGATTTCAATTTAGAACCCGAAATATACAGTTTTGGAATTTTACGCGAATTTATAAAATCTGCCGAGAAAAATTTTTCGGTTCAAATTCCAATTCATTTAAAAATCGACACAGGAATGAAACGTTTGGGATTTTGCGATTATGAAATTGACGATTTAATATTTGAAATAAAAAAATCTGATAAAATTAAAATTAAATCGATATTTTCACATTTAGCAGCAACCGACGAAGAAATTCACGATGATTTTACAAAATATCAATTAGAAAAATTTAAAACAATAAGCGAAAAAATAATATCACAATTCGACTACCCTATTATTCGACATTCGTTAAATTCTTCGGGAATTGAGCGTTTTCCGGAAGCACAATTTGAAATGGTAAGGCTCGGAATCGGGCTTTACGGATTTAGTCCGAAAAATGGAAATAAATTAATGAATGTGAGCACTTTGCGAAGTAAAATATCGCAAATAAAAAATGTGAAAACAGGTGAAACCGTTGGTTACAGCAGAAAAGGAAAGTCCGAAAAAGATACCAAAATTGCAGTAATTCCAATTGGTTATGCCGACGGTTTTAATAGAGCATTGAGCAACGGAAAAGGCAAAGTTCTTATCAACGGAAAATTTGCTCCAATAATCGGAAATGTTTGTATGGACATGTGCATGGCCGATTTGCAGAATATTGAAGCCGCAGAAAACGACGATGTAATTATTTTTGGAGATGAATTTCCGGCATCTGAAATTTCAAAAATCTTAAATACAATTCCTTACGAAATTATTACAGGAATTTCCGAGCGAGTAAAAAGAATTTATTACCGCGAATAAACTATGCGTCCAAACTTTCGTAAACAGAATTTTTGCTTAAAAACTCGGGAACAATTTTTTTCATTTGAGCCACAATTTCAAAATTATCGTGATTAGATAAAATTTCTATTAATTTCTCAATTTCGGGAATAATTTCTTCGTGCTTGTATTGACGCACCTTTGCAGTCATAATTTTTTCGTGAACTGTAGGCAAAGTATTTTCTTTATCATTAAGCAATTCTTCATAAAGTTTTTCGCCGGGACGCAAACCTGTAAATTTTAAATTGATATCAACTCCAAGTTTTAAATCGTAAAGTTTAATCATTTTTTGGGCTAAATCAACAATTTTAACCGATTTTCCCATATCAAAAATAAATACTTCGCCACCGTTTCCGAGAGAGCCTGCTTGAAGAACCAATTGGCAAGCTTCGGGAATTGTCATAAAATATCTTGTAACATCGGGATGTGTAACAGTAACAGGTCCGCCGGATTCAATTTGTTGTTTAAACCGCGGAATTACCGAACCGTTTGAGCCTAAAACATTTCCAAATCTGGTTGTAATAAATTTTGTGTTGCTTCGAGCACTCACAGTTTGCGTATAAATTTCGGCAATTCGTTTTGAAGCGCCCATAACATTTGTTGGATTCACAGCTTTATCGGTAGAAATCATTACAAACTTTTTCACTCCGAATTCAATAGATTTATCGGCAATTGTTCTTGTTCCGATAACATTAGTAAGAATTGCTTCTGACGGATTATTTTCCATCATCGGCACATGTTTATATGCGGCCGCATGAAAAACAATATCGGGATGAAAAACCTCAAAAACCTTATTAACTCTCACTTTGTTGGTGATGTCGCCAATAACTATTTCAAAATCATAGAATTTATATTTTTCTCTCATTTCGAGTTCCAAATCGTAAAGCGGCGATTCTGCTTGATCGAAAATTACAATTTTCTTTGGGAAAAACTTAGTTAACTGAATAACAATTTCCTGTCCTATTGAGCCTGCAGCTCCGGTAACAAGAACAACTTTTCCGAGAATATCTTTTTGAATTTGTTTTTCGTCGAGTTGAATAGGCGGACGTTCGAGTAAATCTTCAATATTAATTTTTCTGATTTGATTATAACTCAATTCTCCGTTAATCCACTCGCTGACATCGGGAACAGTAAATATTTTAATATCATTATTTAAGCAAAGGTCAAAAATTTCTTTCTTTTGAATAGCACCAATATTTTTATCGGCAATTAAAAAATCGGTAATTAAATTTTTCTCAATAATTTTTTCAATTTCATCTGAATTATGAACCATAACACCGTCAAGTTTCTTTTTTGCATCAAAATTATTTGGGTCGATAAAAGCAAGAACATTATATTTAATTTCCAAATCTCTCATTAACACACGTTTTGCGGTAATAGCATTTTGATTTATTCCGAGAATTATAATATTTCTTTCGGGTTTAAAAAGATTATTAATTTCGAGATACATAGATTTAACAGCCAAACGAAATGTTGTCATTAAAAATATCGAAATAAAAAAATCTATTAAAACAACAGAAAAAGGCATTACATATTTACCCGAAAACAAATAACTTACAGAATTAACAACTACATATAAAGTGTTAGAAACTAACATAATAATTATTATTCTAACAGTATCTTTTGTGCTTGTGTATCTAATAATTCCGGCATACGATTTTGTAAGATAAAAAAGAGTAGCTCTAATAGATAAAGCAAACAAAATTGCCAGCCAAAGTCCTGAAAAACTTTGATTTGTGAAATCAAAATTAAATCGCAGAAAATAAGCAAAAATCATTGAAAAGATTGAAATTGCTAAGTCGATACCTAAAATAACCCAGCGAGGAACATGTCTTTTAAAATCCAATAAATCTCTCATAATAAGTTTAATATTTTATTCTCTGATAATTTTAACTTCACCCGAAATTCCAATTTTAATAATAGAAGAAGCTTTAGCTTTTGTTTTATCATTTTGTTTCCATTTCACAATATAATCAACTGCATTTTTTATTTCTTCGGAAATTTCCGAAAAATTTTGAGGTGATCTTTGGTTTGATATATTTGCCGAAGTTGAAACAATTGGTCGGTTTAATTTTTTGATAAGTTTTTGGCAAAATTTATCTTCAGCAATTCTAATTCCTATTGAATTATCTTGTGCAATAATATTTTGCGGTAAGTTAATAGCTTCGGGATATATAATTGTTGTAGGACGACCGGCAATTTCGGCAATATCAACTGCAATTAGTGGAACTTTATTTACATATTGATAAACTCTGTCGACCGAATCAACCAAAATGAGCATTGAATTATTATCTGCTCTTTTTTTAATTTGATATATTTTATCAACAGCTTTTTCGTTTGTAGCATCGCAACCAATTCCCCAAATTGTGTCGGTAGGATACAAAATTATTCCGCCTTGTTTAAGTATTTTTATAGCGTTTTCAATATCTTCAATAAATTCTTCCATAATTTATTTTAAATAAACATTCATAATATTTGAAGCAACTTTGTCTTCAAGAAAATTTTGAGCATAATTATAACCGTCGTCAATCATTTTTTTTCGCAAATCACTATCGTTCAATATTTTTAAAATTGAGTTTGCTAAATCGTCAATATTTCCGTATTCAATATATGCAGAACTCATTCCTCCGGCTTCGCTAAAACATCCGCCTTTTGTAGTAATTACGGGAACTTTAGAGAAAAGTCCTTCAATTATCGGGATTCCGAAACCTTCAAAAAGCGAAGGATAAACCATAATTGTTGACTGCTGATAAATTGCGGGTAAATCTTCTTGCGGAATGTCGTTTAGAATAATAAGTTTATCGGTAATTTTATTTTTTTGTGCGTAATTTTCTATTTCATTTTGATATTCGGTTTTTCTGCCGATAATTATTAAATGTATATCAATTTTATGTTCGTGAATTGCTTTTAAAATTGATAAACTGTTTTTACGTTTTTCGATATTTCCGACATTTAAAATGTAATTTTCAGGCAGATTATATTTTTGAGCTGTTTCAATAATTTTTGATTTTTCGGCTTCTTTATAAAATGAAGAGTTACAAGATTGATAAACAACTTCAATTTTTTGGTCGTCGATTCCAAAAAAATCAATAATATCGGTTTTTGTTTGTTCGCTAATTGCAATAATTGTATCGGCAATTTGACAAGAATATTTGAATTTTTGAAAATATATTTCTCTGTCAATTTTTTTATACAATTCCGGAAATCTCATAAAGATTAAATCGTGAATTGTAACAATAAGTTTAGCACCGGTTTTGTGTGCATTGTGCGGTAATTCGTTTGTTAATCCGTGATAAATATCAATATTATTTTGTTTGATAAATTTTTGTAATCTGAAAGTTCGCCAATATGAATGAGATAAATGATTTACGATTCCCGAAGGTTTTATAATTTTTACGTTATTTGGAGCAGAATAAAATGATGTATGTTCGTTAGAAGGAGTAAAAAGTGTGTAATCATTTGCAGGAAAATATTTTATCATGAAATTAATAGTACTTCTGCTATAATTTCCTAATCCGCTGCCGTTAAAAAAAGCTCTTTTTGCGTCGAAACCGATATTCATAAATAAATTATTAAATTAAACAGCAACGTTATAATCACGTAAAGCGTCGTTTAGCGATGTTTTCAAATTTGTTGATTCTTTTCTCTTGCCAATTATCAAAGCTGCCGGAACTTGAAATTCTCCCGCGGGAAATTTTTTGGTAAAAGAACCGGGAATAACAACCGATCTTTCCGGAACAAAACCAATATATTCAATTGGTTCGCTTCCGCTAACATCAATAATTTTTGTTGATTTTGTAATTACCACATTTGCTCCCAAAACTGCTTCTTTTTGAATATGAACTCCTTCAACAACAATGCTTCTTGAACCTATAAAACAATTATCTTCAATAATTACCGGAGCTGCCTGAACCGGTTCTAAAACTCCGCCGATTCCAACTCCTCCGCTAAGATGAACATTTTTACCTATTTGTGCACAAGAACCAACTGTTGCCCACGTATCAACCATTGTTCCTGAATCAATAAAAGCTCCGATATTTACAAACGAAGGCATCAATACAACTCCTTTTGAAATATACGAACCGTAGCGTGCAACTGCATGAGGCACAACTCTGATTCCTAATTCTTTGTATCCTTTTTTTAGAGCAATTTTATCATAAAATTCCAAAACTCCGGCTTCGGAAGTTTTCATTTCTTGAGTAGGAAAATAAAGGATTACAGCTTTTTTAATTATTTCGTTTACTTTCCAGCCGTTTTCTGTTGGTTCTGCAACTCTTACTATTCCTTTATCCAAAAGTTCAATTATTTGGGAAATAGCATCAATATATTCGGGTTTTTTAAGCAAATCATGATTTTCCCATGCTCGCTCAATAAGTTTGAACCGGTTTTCTAACATTTTATATAGTTTATCACAAATTTAAAAAGATTTATCAAAATACAATGAATATTAAAATTTGCATTTTAATTAAGTTTTTTTCAAAAAATAATCGTAAAACGGGGTCAAAAGTAATTAAATTTACCGATAATTGAATTAATTTACATCAAATATTTTTGAAGAGAATTTTGCGTTTAAATCTGCCGATTTAACTTCCATAAAAATTTTAAAATCTTTTGCTTTAATAATTTTAATGTAAGGAATCATTTTGTCTTTATCGCCCGGAACTTGTCGGTAATCGGAAATTTCAACAGTATTTATTAATTTGAAATTATTACCTTCTTTTGTAGTTTCTTTTTTAAGTTCTTCGGATTTTACTTTAAGGTAAGTTTTTTTGTCGTAGTAATCATATCTAAATTTATCGTAAGGATATTTTACAAAAATTTTATACAATTGATTTTCACCTTCGTCAACAATACCGAGTAATTCTACCGAAATATTTTTATTCTGATAATATTCTAATTCTTCAAATTGAAAGCTTTCCGAATAATTTTCATTATTCATATCATTGTCGGAAATTATTGTATCTAAATAGTTTATAGAAGAAATGTTTTTGCTGTTAACAATTTTCTTTGAAATGATTGCTTTATTTGTATTATCGTTTAATAAATAAGTTTCCGACAAATATTTTTTTCCGTCTCTGAAAATATTTCTTTCAAATTTATTTTCAAATTCTTCAAAAACATATTTCCCTGTAATAGTTATAGTTTGAGGTTTTTCGGGCGGATATTTTGTTGCTCCCACTTTATTCAAATATAAAGCAATAATATCCATTGCATTAAACCCGAAAGGAATAATTTCAATATCAGAATTTTCTTTAAAAGTTCTTGTTTCGGCTATTGAAGCCAACATAAGAAACTGATTTTCTATTAGTTTGCTTTTCCCGAGAATTACAATTGTATATTTATCTGTTCTCAAATAATTTGAAGCATATTTTTGAATATCTTCATTCCCAATTTTTTTCAATCTGAATATTAAAGTTGAGAAATAATCTTCAGGTAAATTATATTTTTCGATTAAATATATCATTTCGGCAATTTTATCGAACGAATTTAGCGATTTTAGAAAATCTCTGATACAATATTCTTTTGCAATTTCGAGCTCGGCTTCCGGAATTATTTCCGAAATAATTTTTTGTTGCTGATTTATAATAATTTGAAGTATTTCGGCCAAATATTCGGGTTTTAAAACCACCGAAACCGAAAACTCGGGATTTTCGGGAGAAAATTCATGTCGCAAAAAAACATAATCAACGTAATTTTCATGTTTGAAAAGCTCGGAATAAAATCTTCCGTATTGAAATTCGCCCAAAACTTTATTTATAATTAATTCTTTTTCGTAATTTTTGTTACCGATTCCTGCTTGTAAAGGATAAAGAATATTCATGTATGTTTTGCTTCCGGTAATTTTTTCGTCTGTTTCATGAAAGTAAATTACAGTGTTTTGAGGCAGTTTTGAAGTTTTATATTTGTTTTCATTTATCAGAATATCAGGAAATTGATTGCTGTATTTTAAAGCAAGGTTTTTCTGAGAATTGAAACTTTGATTACTAATTACAAAAAAATATTTGAACGATTTAAGAAAATATTCTGCATAAAATTTTTCGCAATCGTTTATCGAAATATTTTTCATTTTTTCGAGGTCAAAATCTTCGCCTTCGGGATTTGAATTTTCATAAAAAGCATTTTTTGTCTTCCTTATTATATATGTGTTGGGAGAAATAAACGGAGGAAATGTGTTTTTGATTTCGGAATTTTTTATTTTATCAAAAAGTTTTTTGTTTGAATTATCGAAAACGAAGAATTTATCCAATATCAATAAAAGACTGTCGATTTGAATATTGGATTTTAAAGTAATTTGAAATTTGTTTGATGAAACGGTAATATTATTTTTCTGTAATTCTTCTTGATATTTTTCTTTAAAGGCTTCAACAATATATTCAAACGTTATATTTTCTATTCCTTTTTTTTCTCCAAAAAACACTTTTGGAGTATCAAAAATTAGTTTAATATAAGTAAATGTATCAATTCTGTTTTTTACAGAAATAATATTAAACTTCTCTGTTTTGATTGATATATAATTCTGTAAATCAATCAAAACAGAGTCTGTTTGTCCAAAAATATTTAGACTAAAAAGAAAAAAGTTTAAAATTAAAATGGATTTTTTTAACATTATTAATTTCCGCTTTTATTTTTTTCTAATGATTTCTTCACTTTAACTTGCATATTATTCTCATAAACAGCAAGAAACACAAGTTTTCCTTTTTCGTCAAATCGTTTTATTTTTCCGTTTCGAGCACCAAATTTATATTGCGATATTTCAGCAATTCTGCCTCTTTCATCATATATTTTAACAAGTCCGTTTCTTTTTCCCTGTTTATAATTTTCTTCTCTAAATTTTGAACCGTCTTTATTGTAAACCATCCACTTTCCAATTTTTAATCCGTTTTGAAAAACGCCTGTAATGTTAACATTTCCTTCGGCAAAATAAGTTTCATATTTTCCGTGCAAAACACCGTTTAAATAATTTTCTTCAATTTGAGTTTTCCCGGATTCAAAAAAATGCGATGATTTTCCATTTTTTAGATTGTTCACATAATTTGTTTCATATTCGGTAATTCCGTTGGGGAATTTTCCAATCCATTTTCCGTTCATAAGTCCGTTAACAAATTCGCCTGTAATTTGAATTTTTCCGTTTTCGTAATATGAATTCCAAATTCCGTTTTCTTTACCTTTATCGTAATTTCCTGTATAATAGACATTTTCATTTTCGTAGAAAGTTGTCCATTTTCCTTGTTTTAAATCATTTTCAAAAGAGCCCGATTTCCAAATTTTTCCGTTTGGATACCAATAATTCCAAACTCCGGACATTTTTCCGTAGTTGTATGAACCTTCATTTCCTTTTGGATTAATAACTTTATTATTTACGGTATCAATTTGCCAATAAGTCCAAACACCGTGCATTGTGTCGTTTTTAAAATTTCCGAAAATATCATTTTTCCCGTCTTTTTTATACCAAAATGCCGATCCGTCTTTTAAATCGTTTTTATAATTAAGGCTTGTAATTAAAACACCGTTTTCGGTAAATATTTCGTGCTTTCCAATTTTAAGGTCGTTGCTGTAATCGCCGGTTCTGTTAATTTGTCCGTTTTCAAACCAATAAGTCCAAGTTCCGTCTTTTTTTCCGTTAATAACTTTTCCTTTCATTTCAACTTGTTTATTCGGATAATATGAAATATTTAACCCGTTATCGAAATTCACAATCTTCTGAATATCACCGTTTTTATAAAGAAATTTCCACTCACCGGCTTGTTCGCCTTTTATGTAATTTCCGTAAGAAAATTTTTGTCCGGTTTCAAAATAAGAAATCCAAAGGGAATCTTTAAATCCGTTTTTATATTTTCCTTCCGAAAGTAATTTGCCGTTTTCGTAATAATCTTTATAATATCCGTTTCCTTTATTAATAAGAGTTTCACCCGTTTCGGTAAAATATTTTAAAAGTTTAAGAGTATCGTTTGTGTAATTTTCAATAAATTTTGGTTTTCCGGAAACATAAAAAACATTCCAAATACTGTCTTTCATTCCGTTTTTATATTGACCGGATTTCATAATTTTTCCGTTATCGAACCATTCTGTGTAATTTCCTACTTGCTTGTTATATCTGAAATAACCTTCATTTTGTTTTTTTCCGTTTAGATAATAAAAAGTAACTCTTCCTCGCACTTGACCTTTAATATATTCGGTTTCGCGATACAAAACTCCTTCTTTAGTCCAAAATTTCCAAACACCTTGTTCGATTTCTCCGTCGAGAACTCCTTCCGATTTTTTATTTTTATTTTCCCAATAAAAGGTTTTAATTTCCTGAGAATAAGAATATTCTACACTTAAAAATGCCAATAATATAATTAATTTCTTCATTTTATGATATTTATTTTTTCAGTATAACGAATTATTATTGAATAAATTTGAGATAATTTTACTTACAAAGTAACAAAAATTTAAAAAAAATGAAACAAAAATAAATTTAACGAAAAATAAATTATTTTTGCAAATTCCAAGCCTACAAATCGTAAGATGTTTTGAACAATAAGCAATGATTATTTTTAGGTTTGACTTTTTTTATAATTTTAAACAAAATTCTAATACATTGTAAAAATATTAATTCCCTTTTATAAACAGATGAATCAAATCTTAAAATCAATTATTACAGAAATTAAAAACCAAAAAGGACTAAGATTTCTTGTAAATATAGCTTTATTAGGAATATTGTTTACATTTTTTTATTATTTCCTTAGAGATTTTAAATTTGTGAACGACATTTATTTGTGGGGAATCGAACAATTTTCATATTTTCTTCTAACATGTTCAAAATATTTGGTTCAGACATTTGGTTATGAAGCTGTTACTTACGGAAAAACTATAAGAATTATCGACGGATTTACAGCTCGCGGAGTTTTTCTCGATCGCGGATGTATGGGGAGAAATGTTTTATTGGCTTATGCCGGACTAATTATTGCTGCTCCCGGAAATTTTAAAAACAAACTTTGGTTTATTCCAATGGGATTGGCAATTATTACGTTTGTAAATATCATAAGAATAAGCGGTTTGGCTATTACAGCTCATTGTTGTACTGAATATTTAGATATAAATCATCATTTTGTTTTTAAAATTGCGGCTTGGATTGTAATATTTTTTTTGTGGGTAATTTGGTTTAAAAAATATATGAATCCGAAGAAAAAATCTAATATTCAAAAATAAATTTATATCCGCTGTATTTTCTAATATTTAAAACATTTCCGTTACTAAAAATAAGATATTGACCTTTTATTCCCATTAAATTTCCGGTTATACTTTTTTCCTTGTCCAAATTAAAAGAAATAATTTGTGTGGGATATTTTAAAATCGGATATTTTATTTCAACTATTTCGCTTTCAGGAATTAAATATTGACTTAAATCCGGCCTCAACAATTCGGAAGCATTATTTTTTTCGGTTTTTAAATTGATATCTAAAACGTTTTCGGTTTTAAGCATTTTTTGAAAAGCTGTTTTATCCGAAAAATATTGTTTTAAATCTACTTCAATTAATCCGGCTAAATTTCTGTTTGGAGTTTTTGCAATTTTTATTGCTTTTACGGCACCTTGGTCAATCCAACGAGTTGGAATTTGCGATGCTCGTGTAACTCCGACTTTTAAACCGGAAGTTAAGGATAAATATACGAAATGATCTTGCAAACAATTATTTTGTGCCCATTCCATATCGCGAGAAATACCTAAATGTGCTTCACAAAGTTCGGGATTTAAAATACACGGAGCAGTTTCAGGCGAAATTTGAAAACAATTATAACAAAAGCCTTGAAAAAATGATGTTTTAGTAACTTTTCCGCATTTCACACAATTAATTTCACCGGTCCAACTTATTTTTATTTCATTTCCCAATAATGAATTCATTTCAATTTTGTTCTCTCCTATCGGCAAAAAATATTCCACAGAGTTGGAAAGAACACTCTTCATTTTTGTAATATTTCCTAAATATTTCATCTGTATATTTTAAATTGTTTTTTAAAGGTCAGATAGGAATATCCGGAAAAATCAATCTTTTGTATATCGAGAAACTCATACGGATATTTCATGCGTTATATATTTCTTCAAAAATAATTAAAAATATTTGATAAAAAAACAAGCTGTGAATCAAGATGTTAAAAAATATATTACATAGGACATTAAAATATTTACTACTTTGTATTGCATAATACCATATTTTATATATATCTTTGTAAAAACAAATCAAAAATAAATTATGGAAAAAATTAATTCAATTAGGATTAACGGTAAAAATTTCAGACTTACCGATTCTGCATATTCACTATTAAAAGAATACGACAGATTTATAAGAAAAAATGTATCGGATTCTCATGTAATTGTTGAAATTGAAGTTCAAATGTCGGTAATTCTTGAAACCGGAAACCCCAATAATATTAACATTATTCAAATTCGAGATATAGAAGAAGCTATAAATTTGATTGGTGTAAACGAAAAAATCAATTTTAAAAGAAACTCGAGCAGACCATTTGAGCAAAAAAGAACAAAAGTGAAACGAGAAAAAACAGATGAGTTATTCAGAGATAAATCCGACAGTGTTTTGGGAGGAGTTTGCTCGGGAATTGCAAACTATTTGGGAATTGACTCTGTAATTGTTAGAGTTGCATTTATAGGATTAACTCTGATGACGGGATTTTTCTTTTTGATATATATAATTCTGTGGATTTTTCTGCCCGACCAATCAAGAATACTAAAATAAAATTAAACAGATGAAACATCTATGTATATCTCTCGACTCACAACCGAATGATTATTTGAGATGTTCCTATCTGACCTTTAAAAACAATTAAAAAATAACAGATGAAAAAAAATATCAATATAAAAAGAATAAAAAAATGTAAAAAAAACGAAAAAAAATCAATATAAAAATTTAAAATTTAATAATATGGACATTGAAAATGCAACAGCACAAATGAGAAAGGGAGTATTGGAATTTAGCATTCTGTCTATTCTCTCCAGAAATGATGCCTACGCTTCCGATATAATAAATGAACTGAAAAGTGTGAACTTAATTGTGGTTGAAGGAACATTATATCCGCTTCTTACACGACAAAAAAATTACGGTTTGTTGAGCTACAGATGGGAAGAATCGGTAAAAGGACCGCCAAGAAAATATTATAAAATAACCGAAGACGGAAGTCAGTTTTTGGCAAAACTCGATGAATCGTGGGAACAACTTACAAAATCCGTAAATAAGATAAGAGTTACAAGCAAAAACGCTCAGAAAAACGAAACATCGGATTTATAAATTTTAAAAAATTAATTCTATAAAAAAATGAAGAAAGCAATAAAAATACATATAAGCGGATATGTTTTCACAATTGATGAAGACGCTTATGATAAGCTTAATGATTGGACACAGAAAATTTCCGAACAATTTAAAGACGAAGAAGGCGGAGCAGAAATAGTTTCGGACATTGAAGCCAGAGTTGCCGAGCTTTTTAGCGAGAAAATGAAAGATGAAGAAACGGTTATTACCATTGAAGAAGTTAACGAAATAATTTCTATTATGGGAATGGCCGAAGATTTTTCGGAAGAAACAACAAACGGAAATTCTTATGAAACAGAAAGAATAAAATTCAAAAAAAGATTATATCGCGACGACGACAATGCTTTTATAGGCGGTGTTTGCGGCGGTTTAGGAAATTATTTTAATGTCGACGCAGTTTACATTAGACTTGCATTTGTATTGTTAGTTTTATTCGGCGGTTTTGGTCCTTTAATTTATTTGATTTTATGGATTATTACTCCAAAAGCAAAAACAGCAGCTCAAAAATTAGAAATGAAAGGAGAAAGAGTAAATGTATCGAATATTGAAAAAACAATTAAAGAAGAATTTGAAAGTGTTAGAAAAAACATTATACGCCAAACAAAATCAGATAGTTACAAAAATGTTTCAAGCGGAATCGAGAAACTTATTTTGTTGATATTCAAAATTATAAAAGTTGTATTTAAAGTAATACTTTATTTTATCGCAGGAATGTTTATATTTTTTGGAGCAATGTTTTTAATTATTCTTTTAGGATTATTATTTTTTGGAACAATTCCTCATTTTGCATCAACATCAGGCGATATTTTTATTTTTGGAACAATATTAGAAGCAATTCCAATATCAATCTCAGGTTTTTGGGCTCAATTAGGATTAATAATAGTAATTGGAATTCCTTTGATAACATTAATTTATGCAGGAATAAAAATTATTTTCAATTTCAAAACAAACAATAAAATAATTGGTATTACCGCAACAACTCTTTGGTTTATAGGTCTTTTCCTTTCACTGTCTATTGGTTTAAATATTGCCGGAAATTATAAAAACGATAATCAAGAAATAAAATCTTTCAATATTGATAAAACAAATTCCGATACATTATATTTAGAATCGAAAATTATTTCGGAAGAATATGATGAAGACTCTCAAATGGATTTGGACAACTATTTAATTACAAAAGAAAAAGGCAAACTTAAAATTACAGGTCATCCCGATTTTAGAATCGAGCAAAGTTATGATAAATCAACTTCCTTAAAATTAAAATATAAATCAAAAGGAAAAAGCAGAAGAAATGCATTAAATAATATCACACAAATAGAATATAATTGGTCTCAAAAAGATTCACTTATAACTTTTGACGATATTTTTAAAATTAAAGGCGAACAAAAAATTTACGGACAAGAAGTTGAAATGATTCTTTATTTGCCTGTAGGAAAATCGGTTTATCTTTCACCAAGTATGGAAGAAATTATTTTCGACATTCAAAATGTTCAAAATATGTGGGATAACAATATGACAGATAAAATATGGACAATGACAAAAGACGGTTTGAGTTTATATCCAAACGAAAAACCCGAAAAAGATACTGAAAGCTACGATATTGATTTAGATTAAAAGTAAAATTAAATCGAAAGTAAATTGAAAGAGAAATCCCGAATTGCAGGATTTCTCTTTTCAATTTGTTAAAAAATTGAATATCTTTTATTCAACAATATCAATCCAACCAAACTTATCAGCTTCATCGCCATATTGTATAGCCATTAATCTTTCATAAAGTTTTGTTGAAATTTTTCCGGGTGCTTGAAACAAATAATCTTTTTTATTATCAATATCCGAAATTTTCCCAATCGGGCTAATAACAGCAGCAGTTCCGCAAGCTCCGACTTCTTCAAAAGTTGAGAGTTCGGAAAACTCAATTTTTCTTTCTTCAACTTTTAGTCCCATATCGGCACTAATAACCATAAGGCTTTTATTTGTTATTGAAGGTAAAATTGATTCGGATTTTGGTGTGCAATAAGTATTATTTTTAATAGCAAAAAAGTTTGCCGGACCGCATTCGTCGATATATTTTTTTTCTTTTGCGTCAAGAAATAAAACATTTGCATATCCTTCATCATGAGCTTTTTTCATTACCGATAAACTCGCGGCGTAATTTCCGCCAACTTTATATTTTCCGGTTCCTAAAGGTGCAGCTCTGTCATATTCTCTTGTAACAAGCATTGAAACCGGACTGAAACCTTCTTTAAAATAAGGACCTACAGGAGTTACGAAAAACACCAATAAAAATTCGTCGGCAGCTTTTACCCCTACACTTTTTCCGGTACCAATTAATAAAGGTCTTATATATAAGGAAGCTCCGGTTCCATAAGGCGGAACAAATCTTTTATTTAATCTGATTACTTCAAAAGTCATTTTTTTAAAAAGCTCAATTGGCGGTTCTGCCATTAAAATTCCTCTTGCCGAGCCTTGCATTCTTTTAGCATTTTCTTCTGCTCTAAAAACTCTAATTTTTCCGTCTTTTCCCATGAAAGCTTTTAATCCTTCAAACGATTCTTGTCCGTAATGAAGAGCTGTTGCTGCCATGTGAATAGGAATTTCTTCTGATGTTGATACTTCAATTTCACCCCATTTACCATCGCGATAATAACATCTTAGATTGAAATCTGTTTTTAAATATCCGAAAGGTAAATTACTCCAATTTATATTTTCCATGATACAATTAGTTTTTATAAAGTTATTTTTAAATTATTAATAAAATTGATTCATATTTAATAAAACAAAAAAGGAGTTTTGTTTTCACGCAAAACTCCTTTAACTTTTTGTTATTCCTCTGTAATTAGTGTTTTAATTCGTTCAATTTGCAACTCCTTATTAACAAGCCTCATGTTTCTGGCTGTATTTGTAAAAAATTGATGAACAGATAAAAATTTCACTTGCATTTTATTCCAATCGTTAAAACTTCCAATCAATCCTTGTACTTTCAATTCTCTATAAAGCGTGTCGGAAACAGGAATAAAATCTCGCCTTCCGAGATAATCCAAGTCGGCATCGGCAATTATGCTTTCCAGCTTTGTTTTCGGATTTGGAGGCAATTTGGTTGCCATAATAATTCCTTTAATTATACCAATTTGTTCATCGTCATAACCAAATGAAGGCAAAATTTCATCAACAATTTTACATCCGCGTTCTTCATGTCCTATTGCGCCTTCAACTTGACCAAAATCGTGAAACAAGGCAGCTGTTTTTAAAAGCAACATTTCTTCTTCGTTAACTCCTTCTCCCGAACCGATTATCTCCACTCCTATTACAACATCAATAGTGTGTTTTAAATTATGATAATACAAGTGCATTGGAAGTTCACGTTCTAATCTGTCGAGAACATAATCGTTAATATCTTCAAATTTTATAGTTTGAAATCTTGTTTTAAAAGCTTTATTCGGATTTCTTCCTTTTCCGTCAACAGAAAGTTCGGGTCTGATTCCTTTAACTTCGTAAATAGCAATATCTCCTTTATATTTTATGGGCATTTTTGAGCGATATTCGCAAGCAAAAAATTCTTTTACAAATTCATAAGTCATTGCAGAAATACTAATTTCGCCGGGTTCGCAAGCCGATTCTATTCTGCTGGCAATGTTTACTGTATCGCCTTTTACGTCGTAAGAAATTTTCTTTTTCCCGGAAACTCCTGCAATAACGGGTCCGGTGTGAATTCCGAAAGTGAGATTCCAAATTTTTTGATTATTTTTTTCGGATTCGCCTTGAAGTTGTTTAAGATGTTCTTGCATTTCAAGAGCAGCAATAATTACTTCAATAGGATTTGTTCTGTTCTTTTTGGGAATTCCGCCGGCACACATAAAAGTATCGCCGATAGATTTAACTTTCTGAATATTATTCTTTTCTACAATTCCGTCATATAAGAAAAAGAAACTGTCCAGTTCATCAATTAAAGCCTCGGCATCTTTCTCTTTTGAAAGTTCGGTAAAACCTTTAACATCGGAATAAAGAACAGTTACCATTTTATATCTTAAAGAAGAATCAATACCTTTAAGTTTTATTTGCTCTTTGGCATCTGACGGCAAAAAAGACATTAATTCGGAATTCCTGTCATTTTCTTCTCGTAACTCTTTGTTCTGGTCAGCCAATTCTAAATTTAGCTTTTCCAAATAAACAATTCTCTCCTTTAAGAGTTCAATTTCGTTACCGTTTTTATTAATTTCGTTTTCTTGCATCATATTAAAGTAAAATATTTTCTACATAAATACAAGTAATAATTGCATAAATTTTAAACTTCATAAAATTAAGAATAATAAGTTTAAATGCCTAAAATTTTAATATATCTTTAAAAAAAAATTAATGTGAAATAAAATTTAAAAAACTGTTGAAAATTTATAATTTATTTTTAAATTTGAAGAATATAATAATTTTAACTTAAAATCATGAGTGAATTAAGACCTATTATAGTACCTTGGGATTTCTCCGAATTATCTGAATATGCTCTTGAGCATGCGATAAACATTGCTAAAATTGTAAAATGTGACATTTTTTTGGTTCATATCATAAAAAAGCAATCGGATTTGGAAGCAGCCGAAGAAAAATTAATAAAATTTTCGACGGAAGTATTTGATAAATATGGAATTAAACCACTATACATCATAAAAGAAGGAAGTATTTTTACAGAAATTTCCGACATTATTGATGAGAAAAATGCGTTTTTCGCTGTAATGGGAACTCACGGAATAAAAGGAATGCAAAAATTTACGGGAAGTTGGGCTCTTAAAGTTATTGCAGGTTCAAAAGCACCTTTCATTGTTGTTCAAGCACCGCCGGCTTCCAAAGAATTAAAAAATATTGTATTTCCGGTTGACTTTAAATTCTCCGAAAAAGAAAAATTACTTTGGGCAGAATTTATTTCAAGATTTTTCAACTCAAAATTCCACCTTTGTTATATTGATGTTTCAGATCCTTCTTTTAAAAAGAAAATTAACTCAAACATTCTTTTAGCAAAAAAATATTTGACAGATAAAGAAGTAGATTTTGAAATAGTTAAACTCGACGGTAAAATAATTTCAGATTCGGCAGTTGAATATGCAAAAGCAATTAATGCAGATATGATTATGATTTCTACAACTAAAAATATTAGTTTCCAAGATTATGTTTTGGGAGCTTCGGAACAAAAAATTATTGCAAACAAAGAAAAAGTTCCGGTAATGACTGTTAACCCGAGAGCCGACATCACAAAAACCGGCGGATTAACATAAGCATTAATTCTTTTCATAAAAGAAGCTGTCCAATGGGCAGCTTTTTTTTATTTATAAAAGAACAAAATTATTAACTTTGCGAACAAAAAAAAAATATAAAACATGGCAAATCCTGAAATCTTTAAAAAAGTAATTGCTCACGCAAAAGAATACGGTTTTATTTTCCAATCAAGCGAAATATATGACGGACTTAGTGCTGTTTATGACTACGGACAAAACGGTGTTGAGTTAAAAAACAACATTAAAAAATATTGGTGGGATTCAATGGTGAAACTCAACGAAAACATTGTGGGTATCGACTCGGCAATTTTTATGCATCCCGAAGTTTGGAAAGCTTCCGGGCACGTTGGTGCATTTAACGACCCGCTTATAGACAACAAAGATTCTAAAAAAAGATACAGAGCCGACGTTCTTATTGAAGAACATCGCGAAAAAATTCAAGAAAAAATTGATAAAGAAGTTGAAAAAGCACAAGCGAAATATGCCGATAAATTCGACAAAGACACATTTCTTGCTACAAACGCCAGAGTTCTTGAAAGAAAACAAAAAATTGATTCTTTAACAGAAAGATTTCAAAATGCTTTAAATTCAAATAATCTTGAAGAGTTAAAACAAATAATTGTTGACGAAGAAATTGTGTGCCCAATTTCCGGCAGTAAAAATTGGACAGACGTTAGACAATTTAATTTAATGTTCGACACAAAATTGGGTTCCGTTAGTGAAGAAGCAGACATTATATATTTAAGACCCGAAACAGCTCAAGGTATTTTTGTAAATTACCTCAACGTTCAAAAAACCGGAAGAATGAAACTTCCTTTTGGAATTGCTCAAATTGGAAAAGCGTTTAGAAACGAAATAGTTGCTCGCCAATTTATTTTCAGAATGCGAGAATTTGAACAAATGGAAATGCAATTTTTTATCAGACCCGGCGAACAAGAAAGTTGGTTTGAACATTGGAAAAAAGTAAGAATGCAATGGCATTTGGCTCTCGAACCCGGAAACGGAAAATATAGATTTCACGACCATGATAAACTTGCACATTACGCAACAGCAGCCACAGATATAGAATTTGATTTTCCTATTGGTTTTAAAGAATTGGAAGGAATTCATTCGAGAAGCGATTTTGATTTATCGCAACACCAAAAATTTTCGGGTAAAAAAATCCAATATTTCGACCCTGAAACAAACACATCTTATGTTCCTTTCGTTATTGAAACTTCAATAGGTTTGGACAGAATGTTTCTTTCTGTTTTATCAAATTCTTTTGGAGAAGAAAAAATAGATAAAGAAGACGGAAGTTCCGAAATAAGAACAGTTTTAAAAATACATCCGGCTTTAGCACCAATAAAAGCAGCTATTTTACCGTTGATAAAAAAAGACGGATTACCCGAAAAAGCTTATCAAATATTAAATTTATTAAAATTTGATTACAACTGTCAGTACGAAGAAAAAGATTCAATAGGAAAAAGATACAGACGACATGATGCAATAGGAACACCGTTTTGTATTACAATAGACCATCAAACACTTGAAGATAACTCAGTAACAATAAGATATAGAGACACAATGTTACAAGAAAGAATTTCTGTTGATAATATAAAAGCAATTATCGAAGAAAAAGTTAACATGCGAAAACTATTTGAGAAAATTGAAAATAGGTAATATTGAAATAAGTAAATATCCGTTGTTGCTTGCACCAATGGAAGATATAACCGACAGGTCTTTCAGGTATATTTGTAAAAGATACGGAGCAGATATTTTATACACAGAATTTATTGCTTCGGAAGCTTTAATTAGAGATATCTATAAATCGAAACAAAAATTACTTTTTGAAACAGACGAAAGACCCGTTGGAATACAAATTTACGGTCACGACATAGAAAATATGGTTGAAGCCGCAAAAATTGCAGAATCGGCAAATCCGGATTTAATTGACATAAACTTTGGTTGCCCGGTTAAAAAAATAGCCACAAGAGGCGCCGGCGCAGGAATGTTGAGAGATATTCCAAAAATGATTGAAATGACAAAACAAATTGTTAAAGCAGTAAAATTACCGGTAACTGTTAAAACACGTTTGAGTTGGGATTTTGACACAATAAAAATTGATGAATTTGCCGAAGAATTACAAGACACCGGAATACAAGCATTAACAATTCACGGAAGAACCAGAGCTCAGTTATATAAAGGAATTTCGGATTGGACACTTATAGGAAAAGTAAAAAATAATCCGAACATAAAAATTCCGATAATCGGAAACGGAGATGTAACTAACGGACCGCAAGCAAAAGAAATGTTTGACCGATACGGAGTCGACGGAATAATGATTGGGCGAGCAACAATAGGAAAACCTTGGGTTTTTAAAGAAATAAAACATTTTTTGGAAACAGGAGAAGAAATGCCCGAGTTGACATTAACACAAAAAATTGAACTTGCGAAAGAACATTTCAAAAAATCATTGGAAATAAAAGGAATGCCACGCGGATTTTTTGAAACCAGAAGACATTTTGCACTTTATTTTAAAGGTTTGCCCGATTTTAAACAATTAAGATTAAAACTGTTAACTTCGGTTGAAGAAGAAGAAGTTCTTGAACTTTTAAATCTTATCAACGAAAAATATAAAGACTTTTAAACCAAATTTACTATGAATTTCAACAATAAAAAATACATGATAATTGCGGCTGCAATTGTTGTTGTAGTAATTATTTTGGCATCAATATTTATCGGAAAAGGAAAAACACAAATTTTTCCGGCAATAAATGCTGTTCCCGAAAAAGCAATTTTAATAATGGAAACCGATAAACTTCCGGAATTATTAACAGCATTAAAAGACGATATTTCACTTTTTAGTTTATTGTCGCAAAGCTCATTATTTCAGAGTTCATATAAAGAAATTTTCATGATAGATTCTTCATTCAATAAAAATAAAGATTTGAAGAGTTTTTTTGAAAACAGAAAAATAATAATTTCGTCGCATATAGTTAGTAACAAGGAAAATTCATTAATTCTAATTGCTCCTGCAAATGCTTCCGACCCCGAAAATTTAAAAAAAATACTTACTAAATTCTCGTTAAAAAAAATCCAAATTCAATCTTTAAAATATGATAATGCAGTAATAACAAGCATTTCGGAAGTAGACAATTCGGATTATAAAATTTATTATTCGTTTTACGACGGATATTTTTTATTGAGTTATTCCGACATCTTATTGCAAAATTCAATTAGAAGAATCGACAGCAATTACTCACTTTCAAAAGATAAAAACTTTAATGAATTATACGGATTTATAAAATCGCAGAGCATTGCCAAAATTTTCATTAATTACGAAAATGTTTTAAAATCATCGGGAACGTCAATAAACGAAAAAGAACTTAAAAGATTTGGTTTCCTATATAATTTTGCCGATTGGACAGGTTTGGATATAAATATCGCAAACAATAAAATTGAAATGAGCGGTTATACAGTTACAAAACCCGATGCTCAATATTTGAATATTTTTAAAGAAATTGAACCCGATAACACCGAATTATTTAAAATTCTTCCAAAAAAAACTTCTTCTTTTTTAATATTGAATATAAAAAACGGTGTATTTTTTAATTCTAAACTTGAGACATATTTGTCGGAAGTAAAAAAAATAAAACAACACAAAGCATATATTGATAAATTCTACGAAACTTTTAAAATTAGCAAAAAAAGCATGGATTTTTATTCCAAAATTGGAAACGAAATTGCTTTTGTAGATGAAGATGTTAATAAAAACGGAATAAATCACAATTCATTTTGTTTCATTAAAATTACAGATACCGATTTTTATCCCAATTTTTTTGATAAAATAAATAACAATTTTTGTAAGGCAAACAATTTAAATTCGTCCAATTATAAAAAAGATATTATTGTGAATGATGAAAAATATAAAATATTCAAACTTCATTCAGACATTATTCCGTTGATATTTTTTGGTTCAATTTTCGAAACCTTAAGTGCACAATATGTAACATTTACTGATAAATATTTAATTTTTGGAGAAACCGAAAATGCCTTAACAGATTTATTGGTTTCATATCAAACCGGACAATCTCTTAACGAATTTTCCGATGATATAAATTTAATAAAATCGGTAACCGACGAAACAAATATTTTCTTCTATACCAATATTTTTCATAATAAAAATATTTACAAAAAATATTTAAACGGCTCATATTCACAGAAATTAGAAAACGATTCAAAAATTATAGGAAAGATAAAAGGTCCCATAATTCAATATATTTCAGATTCATATCCGATTTACACAACCGTGAATTTTGAAACAGATATTGCTCCGCCGAATATTGCGGAAACAGTTTGGGAAACTAAACTCGACTCAAGTTTAATTACAACTCCTTTCATTGTTACAAATCATAATACCAATGAAAAAGAAATTTTTGTGCAAGACGCAAAAAATAAAATCTATTTGATAGACAGATTTGGAAATATTATTTGGAAAAGACAACTTTCGGAAAAAATTATAAGCAATGTTTTTCAAATAGATTATTTTGAAAACAATAAACTTCAATTAATATTTAACACAAAATCCGAAATTCATACATTCGACAGAAACGGAAATTACGTTGAAGGATATCCGGTTAAATTAAAATCGCCGGCTACAAACGGCTTAACAGTTGTTGACTACGAAAACAACAGAGATTACAGAATATTTATTGCAACCGAAAACAAAAAAGTTTTATTGCTCGACAAAACATGCAAATTAATTGAAGGTTGGAATTTTGGAACAACAAAAAATACTGTTTCAAAAGAAATAAAATTCTATAGTGCTTTTGGAAAAGATTATATTACTTTTAATGATATTTCAAATGTTTATATAGTTGACAGAAAAGGCGAAATGCGTGTGAAACCGATTACAGCCTTCCCTATCGGAAAAAACAGCGAAGTGTTTTTTGAACAACGAGAAGACGAAAAAAATTCGCGGTTTGTAATTACAAATCCCGAAGGAACATTATATTATATTTATTTAGACGGAAACGTGAAAAAAATGCAAATCGAAAAATATTCCGATTTACATTATTTCAGTTCTTACGACTTAAACGGCGACAATAATCCGGAATATCTTTTTACCGATAATAACCAAACCGATGTTTATAATTACAAAAAAGAAAGATTATTTTCGTATACATATTCGGACAAAGTTCTTTATCAACCAAGATTATTCAAATTTTCGGAAACAAATAATAAAATTGGAGCCACATCTTTAAACGGAAAAGTATATTTAATAAACAACGACGGAACTATTTTAAAAGGGTTTCCGCTAATCGGCACAAGCGATTTCAGAATTTCAAAAATGACAAAAGATTCAGAATTTAGCATTATTGTCGGAGGTAAAGGCAACTATATTTACAAATACAATGTCTTGTAATTTGATATTGAATACATCTTATTAAAAAAATAATTAACTTTGCACATTAACCTTTTGCATAAAATATTAAAATTATGAACCGGAAAAAACACATATCCATAATTCTGTCGTCAATGTTAATTCTTTCAGCATTTGTATTTCAGTCATGCCGTAAGAATTTTGGATTTGACGAATTTTCAAACCTAACAACAGACTCGTTAGAATTTGACGGAAGCCTTGCAATACCGATTTTAGACACAAAATTCACACTTGAATCTTTCATTCCCGAAACAGATTCATCTATTTGGGCAGAAGTTGACGCTCAAAGCCTTATTCATATTAGAATGTATTTTAAAGATGTAATTTCTTTAAGAATGGGTCAAATATATCCAATTACTTCGAGCGGAGCACCTTCCGGAACTCCAATTCCGGCAGGAGAAACATCAGTTAGAACAGACACTTCGCAACTAAAAGTTTTTTCAAGAATGCTTGAAGGAAAACTTTTTTTTAACGACCCAAAAATTACTTTTATAATATCGAACCAAATTCCGGTTGTTACATTTTTTAGATTAGATACTCTAATTTTTCATGATGTTGAAGGGCAATCATTATCAAATACATCAGACAAAGAATATACAATTTCGGCACCTTCAACATGGGGCGAAGTTTCAACAACAAATATTTTAATAGATAAAAATGAAATACCTGTTTTGCCCGACGTATTTTCGCCGGTTCCAAAACAAGTTTCTTTTTATATGAGTTTTGGCAGCAACGCATTACAAACATTACCTTTTGACGTAACAGGCGACGAAATTTTAAAATTAGATGCAGACTTTGACCTTCCGCTTGATGCTCGGCTTGAAGATTTAGTTATGGGAGATACAATGAATATGGATTTTTCAAAAGGAACATTTAGCCAAATTACATCTGCTGTTTTAAAAGTTCGTTTCACAAACGGATTTCCTTTGGAAGGAAGAACTCAAATATATTTTGCAGACACGACCGCAACCGGAGAAATAAACAATATTGTAGATTCTCTTTTTGATGAGCTGAATACTGATGTTTTTGCCGACGGCTGGAGATTTGTTTCGGCAATTACAAACACTTCCGGAGTTGTTACAGAAACTTCTGTCAGCAATATTTATATTGAAATAACACAAGAAAAATTTCAAAAATTAAAAGATGCCCGAGTTGCAAAAATACTTTTGCTTTCTAAATTAAATACTTACAACAGCACTTCCGGAACATTTATAAAACTTTTATCTACGTATCAACTTGGTGTTGAGCTTGGAATGAAAGCAAATTACATTATAACGGGTGAAGATTTTTAGAAAAATATCAGAATAGAAATAAAAAAATATAACTCTTTTGAGCAAAATATAAAATCATACAGATGAAGAATATTATTAAAATATCAATTACAATAATTGCAATCACGAGCATTTTCTCTTTTAATAAAGTGAATGCTCAAAGCAATATTTTATATGGAATGGGAAATATTCCTCAAACAGTAAACACAAATCCGGCACATCAACCAAATTGCTCATTTTATTTAGGATTTCCGGCACTTTCAAATATATACGCAAATTTGAATAATTCATCGTTAACATTAAACACAATATTTGAACCCAAACCAACAGTTCCGGATAGTTTTTTTATTGATATAAATGAAATTGAAAAACAAATAAAACCAATGAATTATTTGAATATTGAAGAAAATATTTCTTTAATTGATTTTGGTTTCAGAATTGCAAACGGTTTTTATTTTACTTTCACAATAAGCAATAAAACAACCGAAAACTTTGGATTCTCAAATAGTTTAATAGATTTACCAAAAGGAAATTTCAATGAAGCAGGACTTCCTGTTTCAATAAAATTTTATCAAAACCTCACAAATTACAACGAATATTCTGCAAGTTTATCAAAACAACTGATGAACAATTTAACAGTAGGCGCAAAAATAAAATTGCTTTCGGGAAATGCAAACTTAAAAGCATCGAAACTAAATTTAGATTGGTACACCGAATCTGCTACCGACAGTTTATATGAATGGACTTTTAATACCGATATTGAAGTAAAAGGTTCGGCAATTGTTGATTGGGACATTGATTATGTTGACAATAAATATGTATTTACTTACGGCGACATTAAAGATTTAACAGCAGATATTCCGTCTCTTCTATTCAGCCCAAATACAGGATTGGCTTTTGATTTTGGAGCAGAATATACATTGTTTAACAAATTAAAATTATCGGCAAGTATTATTGATTTAGGATACATAAAATGGCAAACAAATTCAAAAGTTTTAACTCAAAACGGTTCATTTAAATTTTCGGGAGTTGATTTAGAAAACTATATAACTTCAATTTCCGACATTATGAACGGCGCTAATATTAGTGATCAAATAATTCAAGATTTAAAAGATTCTGTTCTCACATTTTTAGAACCAACAATTAGTGAAGCTTCATATAAAACATCTTTAAACACAAAAGTATATATTGGAGCAAACTATTTCTTAACAAAAAAAATTGATGCCGGATTTCTTTTCAGAGGAACAATGCTCAACAGTTCATTATATTCATCATACACATTTTCTGTTAATACAAATTTTGGAAAAGGTTGGGCTTTTTCAGCAGATTATTCCATTATGTATGGTTTATACAACAACATAGGACTTGGTTTGGCATATAAAATCGGACCACTTCAAATGTATATTTTAACAGATAATATTTCTCCTTTTTTCTGGGCAGTTAACGAAAGTAAATTAACCGATAATTTAATCAGAAATACAAAAGGAACATCAATTCAATTTGGAATGAATTTCGTTGCATTTAAACAAAAAATTGATTACGGATTAATTGAATAATTTTAATTGACCTTTTATTAACAAATCTAATAATTTATGAAACATCCATGTAAGACTCACGAAACACAGAAGAATGATTATTCAGGATGTTCCTATGTAACCTTAAAAATTTAAAATATCAACACATGAAAACAAAAAGTAAAATTTCAGTAATGATTCTTTCGCTTGCAATAATGATTTTTTCATTTTCATGCGAAAAACCCGCACAACCCGACAGTCAATCGGCCGAAGACGACGCAAAAGGCTCATTGGTTGTTTCCGATGCATTTGCATTTTCTAACACAGCAGCAAACAGCGACGGAAAATCTATTCAAACAGATGATTGCTTCATAATTGCTTTTACAGGAATTTTCCCTGAAAGAGTTATGACTTTAACATTTGACAATTGCATTACAAACGGAATAACAAGAAACGGACAAATTGTAGTTACATTAGGTTCTGTTTGGAATGTAGGAAGCACAATGACAATTACTTTTAATCAATACACAGTAAACGGTATTTCGGTTGAAGGAACAGTTGTTGCTGATTATAGTTTAGTAACTTTAATTCCGACATTTACGCTCTCCGAACAAAAAATGAAACTTACATTTACCGACGGAAAAACTTCAACTTGGGATTCTGAAAGAGTTTTTACAATGAATTCTGGTGCTTTAACTCCATTAATAAGAATAGACGATATTTTCTTAATTAACGGAACAAAATCCGGCGTTAACAGATACGGAGAAGAATATTCGTCGGAATATATTGAGGTTGAATCCGATAAAAGTTGCGATTGGCCAAAAAAAGGAATTGTTAAAGTTTCAAAAACCGGCGATGACCCAACTGTAATAGATTTTGATCAAGACGGAAACGCTGCTTGCGATAACATTATAAAAGTATCAAAGAACGGATTTGAATTTACGATTTCTTTATAATATAACATTTAAAAACATTTAAAAAATGGCTATATTTAATATTTTCAAACTGCCGGAAAATAAAAGGTTTGAATATAAGCCAATTTATTTTGATAAACGAAAAGAAGAATTAGCAAAAAAAATTTCAGATGCACAAAAATTAAAAGAAATTAAAGAACATAACTTTTATAAAACTGAAATTAAAGGCAAATTTAAAAGCGAATTCCAAAAAAATTCTTTATTAAGGCAGAACAGGAATTCAAATATCAGAATAGGAATTATTATAATGTTTTTAGGTTTAATATTATATTATGTTAAGATAAATAACGATTTAATTTCGAGAATGATAGAAATATTATACTCAAAATAATAAAAAGAAACTTTCGTGAAATAGCATAAAAAACTATTTTACGAAAGTTCAATGTTTTAAACTATTAAAACTTTTAAAATAGAACAAATGAAACTTTCTAATACGAAAAACAATGAATTATTTAAAACATAATTTCTTTAGAAAGTTCATATTTGACCTTTAAAAACAATTAAAATAGAACAAATGAAACTTTCAAATATGAAAAACAATGAATTATTTAAAACATAATTTCTTTAGAAAGTTCCTATTTGACCTTTAAAAACAATTAAAATAGAACAAATGAAAAAATCAACTTATTATCTGCCTGTTTTAATCGGATTACTAATTTTTACAACATTTACTTCTTGCA
This sequence comes from Draconibacterium orientale, assembly GCA_022729995.1. Taxonomy (GTDB): domain Bacteria; phylum Bacteroidota; class Bacteroidia; order Bacteroidales; family JAADGE01; genus DZBS01. Next base: position 36,866 of record DZBS01000003.1, read on the forward strand.
ATAAAGACGAAGAAATTGATGCTCAAGCAGTGGAAGACAATGCAAAAGGTTCATTAGTTGTTTCAGATGCATTTGCATTTTCAAACAGTACTGCATCAGGAAAAAAATTAGCAGGCACCGAATGTTACACAACCGTAACTATCGACAACGGATTTGAACTCACATTTGACTCATGTATTTATGACGGTATTTTACGCAACGGTAAAATTATTCTTACATTATCACAAGATTGGTCGGAAGGCTCGCTTATGTCTATTGAATTCCAAGATTTTGTTTTCGACGGAAATAGAATCGACGGTAAAATTACTGCAGGATATAGAATTGATATCACCAGATTAGATATTCTAAACGGTATTTATTTTGAAATTAAAGCCATAGACATGGTTATGGATTTTAACGACGGAACAAGTTTTTCGTGGAACTCTACAATGAATTTCGGACTTAGAATTGACGGTGTTTTACCTGTTTTTGAATATTACGGTTTTTCTTACGGAACAAACAGATTGGGCGAAGAATTTGAAACAAACTCAGAAGCAGTTCTTTTCGACAGAGCTTGCGTGTGGCCTTCTTCAGGAACTTTTACAATGAAAGTGGGAAACAAGGAAACAGTTGTTGATTTTGACGAAGACGGAACCGGAATTTGTAATAATGTAATTAAAGTTACATGTGGCGATAACACGTTGAATTTAACTTTAGAACCAAATAATTAGTTTAAATATCACAAAATCAATAAAAAGGAAGAAATCTTGTTTAACAGGATTTCTTCTTTTTTTTATTACCTAAAAAACTAAACCGATTTTTTATTTTTAAAAGAAAACTTATACCCTACTCCTTTCACGGTTTTAATAAATTTTTCATCGGTTTTTTCTCTAATTTTTCTGATATGAACATCAATAGTTCTATCGCCCACAATTACATCATTTCCCCAAACTTTGCTATAAATTTCATCTCTCGAAAATATTTTTTCGGGAAATGAAGCAAGCATAAATAAAAGATTAAACTCTTTTTTGGGTAAAACTATTTCATTTCCGTTATAAACAACAATATGATTTTCTTTATCAATTATAAGATTCTCAAATTCAATAATACTTTTAACTTCAGAATTTGAATTAACTTTTTTTAATCTTTTTAATAAAGCATTAATCTTTTTCACAAAAACTTTAGGGCTTATTGGTTTTGCAATAAAATCATCGGCTCCGGCATCGAAACCCGCAATTTGCGAATAATCTTCGGAGCGTGCGGTAAGAAAAATAATGGAAGTACTTTCGAGAACAGGAATTTGACGAATAATATTACATGTTTCAATTCCGTCCATTTCGGGCATCATAATATCCAAAACAATTAAATCGGGTAATATTTTTTGAGCTGTTTTTATTGCATCTTTTCCGGACGATTCTGAAAAAACATTGTAACCTTCCTTTTTTAAATTATAAGTTAAAAATTCAATTATATCGGTTTCGTCGTCAACCAATAAAATTTTAATTTGAGATTTAGTTTCTCTTTCCATTTTAAGCTTTTTTTAATGAAAAAGTAAAAACAGTGCCAATTTTTAGTTCACTGTCAACAAAAATTTTTTCTTGATGTGCTTCAATAATATGTTTAACAATTGATAATCCCAATCCTGTTCCTCCGGATTTTTGTGAACGACTTTTGTCTACTCTGTAAAAACGTTCAAAAATTCTGGGCAAATCGTCTTTTGCAATACCAATTCCGTTGTCGGCAACATCAATTAATGCTTTATTATTAATATCTCTAATTCTAACTTTTGTAATTCCGTTTTGTTTTCCGTATCGAATAGAATTTGTCAGCAAATTAACCAAAATTTGAGTTATTTTTTCTCTGTCGGCAACAACATTTAATATTATTTTATCTTTAATCAAAACAAAATCTATAAATTTTTCTTGAGATTTTAAATGTAACATTTCAAAAACTTCGTTAACAAGTTCAATAATATCAAATGTTTCAAGATTTAAGTTTAAAATTCCGGATTCAATTTTTGAAATCATATCTAAATCTTCCACAATTGTAATCATTCTATTTATGTTTTTCTCGGCTCTTTCAAGATAATTTATATTAATTTCGGGGTCGTTAATTCCGCCGTCCAAAAGGGTTAAAACATAACCTTGAATATTAAAAATAGGTGTTTTAAGTTCGTGTGACACATTGCCAATAAATTCCTTTCTGTATTTTTCGTTAGCTTTCAAATTTTCAATTTCCGAATTTTTTTGTTTAAAAGAAAATTTCCTAAACTTTAAATAAAACTCTATAATGAATGGTAATATCAATGAAATAGAAACAAAATTTACAATTAATATTCCATATAAATCTAATGAAAAATATTCGGGTAAATTATCATTAATATAATTTTCAACAATAACAACTGTCATTGCAATTAATGAAACAATTAACGATAATGCAAGTTTTGAATTGAAACTCATAAAACTTAACAATTAATTAACATTGAAATATAAATTCCTCAATTATAATGAAATAAATTTGCAAATTGTACTTAAGCTTAAGTTTAAATAAAGCAATAATTATAATGCGGAAAAATTCAAATTTAAACAAAATATAAGAATTTAAAATAATATTAATGGAAACAATTTTTATCATAATGGTTGGCATTTTGATTTTGCTTGCCGTCTCCGATTTAGTTGTCGGTGTAGCAAATGATGCCGTAAACTTTTTGAATTCGGCAATCGGGTCAAATGCTGCACCGTTAAGAATTATAATGATAATTGCAAGTTTGGGCATTTTTATCGGAGCAACATTTTCAAACGGAATGATGGAAGTTGCCAGAAAAGGAATTTTCGTGCCGGAGCTTTTTTCCTTTAACGAAGTAATGATAATTTTTCTTGCAGTAATGCTCACAGATATTATTCTTTTAGATGTTTTTAATTCATTAGGAATGCCAACATCAACAACTGTTTCGTTGATATTTGAACTTTTAGGAGCCGGAGTTTCAATGGCAGTAGTTTTGGTTTTGAAAAATGATGAATCGGCAAGTGAGATTACAAAATATATAAATACCGGAAGAGCACTTTTGATAATTGCCGGAATACTATTTTCGGTTATTGTAGCCTTTTCATTGGGAACAATTGTTCAATTTTTTACAAGATTAATTTTTACTTTTAAACAAACAAAAGGTTCTCAAATAATAGGATTAATTTGGGGCGGAATTGCAATAACAGCAATTGTTTATTTTATATTGATAAAAGGATTACAAAGCTCGAGCTTTGCAGGAAAAGGAACACCAACACACGATTATATTTCAAAATTTCAAACTCAAATATTATTTATAAGTTTTGTGGTTTGGACATTAATTTTTGCTGTTATACAATTATTCGCAAAATTTAATTATTTAAAAATAATTGTTTTAGCAGGAACTTTCTCTCTTGCAATGTCTTTTGCCGGAAACGATTTAGTGAATTTCATTGGTGTTCCGTTAGCAGGTATTGCTTCGTATCAAGATTGGATTGCTTCCGGAGCACAAAGCCCCGACACGTTTTTGATGGGAAGTTTGTCGGCTCCGGTTTCAACGCCGATTTTATATTTGCTTTTAGCCGGCGTGATAATGACTTTAACACTTTGGTTTTCTAAAAAGGCAAAATCCGTAACAGAAACCGAGCTTTCATTAAGCCGACAAGAAGAAGGATTTGAAAGATTTGAATCGTCGGCAATTTCAAGATCAATTGTTAGGGCAACAATAAAAGCTACCGATAATTTGGCAAAAATATTTCCGAAAAGATTTACAAATTGGATAAATATCCGATTAGAAAAAGAAGAAATTTCAACAAAAGAAAAAAAAGAAAATGTATTTGATTTAACACGAGCATCGGTAAATTTAATGGTTTCGGCAATTCTTATTGCAATTGGTACTTCATATAAACTTCCGCTTTCAACAACTTATGTAACATTTATGGTTGCAATGGGTTCGTCTTTGTCCGACGGAGCTTGGGGAAGAGAAAGTGCAGTTTACAGAGTTTCGGGAGTTTTAACAGTTATTTCGGGTTGGTTTATTACTGCACTTGTAGCGTTTACCGTTTCATTTATATTTGCATTAATTATTAATTGGGGCGGAATATTTGCTGTAGGAATAATTTTAGCAATAGGAGTTTTTTCGGCTCTAAAATCGAAAAAATTTCACAAAAAAAGAGTAGCGGAAAATATTGAAAGAACCAAAATAAACGAAATTGTTACAAGCGAAGAAAATATTTTTGAAAGATGTTCAATTAACGTAATAAGTATTTTAAAATCGGTTAACGAAATTTATGCTCACACAATTGAAGCTTTAGGTAAACAAGACAGAAAGAAATTAAAAAAGCTTCTGAAAAAGAATCAAGATGTGAACAAAAAATCAAAAATGCTGAAAGATAATATCTACCAAACAGTAAATAAACTAATGGAAGATTCAATAGAATCGGCACCATATTATGTTCAAGTTATTGATTATTTGAGAGAAATGACTCATGCTTTGGAATTTATTGTTTTGCCGTCATTCACGCATGTCGAAAATAATCATAAACCATTGTTGGATAAGCAAATTATCGTTCTTACTTTGATTTCGGAAACAATTGATGTAATGGAAAAAATTATTATTGAAACCATTGAAAAAGAAGATTTTGAAAACAAAGAAGAAAATATCAGAAATTTACAAATTGATTTACTCGGATATATAAATGAAGCAAGAAAAGTTCATTTAAAAAGAATAAAGAATAATGAAGTAAGCACTAAAAACAGCATGCTTTATTTAAATTTACTTTCGGAAACAAAAAATATTGCATTATATATGATTAATGCTTATAAATCTCACAGAGATTTTGTAAAAGATTATAACATGTCATTGAAACAATAAAAACAAAAATTATTTCGGAGGAAAATTTTACTTGAAAAAGAAGATTTTTCCTCCGTCATACAAATTTCCGTCGTATAAACTTACAATTTCTAATTCGGATTTTTCGGTTAAATCCGTAATAATATTATAGTCGGAATGCTTTTTTATATTTCCTATAAAATATATTTTATTCTGAAAAATCCCGGAAGTTCCGCCAATAAAACCGTGATTGTGAATTGGAATCAATATTTTTTCGGGTGAAAAATATTCACAATTCAAACCGGCAGATTTTATTGTCTTCAAAATTCCTTTATCGGAAGTTAAAAAATAATTCTCATTAAGTGCTATTAAACTGCAAGCAGAATACGCTTGCGGAAGATTTATAAATTCTTTTTTGGAATTTATCTCTAAAACTTTAGAATCGGTAAATCCTTTTTTGTGAAAAAAATATTTTTTAATGGAAATACAATTATATAAAGCTGAATCGTTAAGCTTATCTCCTATTTTACTGTTTCCCGTTGAAAAACTTATTTCATTTTTATAAAGAAAATCTGTCAATATTTTAGGAGAATTTGGTGCAAGAATCACATTTTCGGAATCTTGATAAATAAAAATATCGGGATGTCCCGAAATACTTTCATAAGTGATGTTTTCAGAAGAAAAAGTCAAAACTTTGTCGGCAATTAATTTTAACTCTTCAATTGCTTCTTTTGGAGCACGGCTGTCAATTATTGCAATCATGGATTTCAAATAAAGGAATTTCCAATTTTCCGAAGAATTTTAATTTAAAACCTTTTGAATAAAAATATTTGATATTACTTTTTTTATAACCCACAGCGTAGTTTATTTGGTTTGAATTTACAACAAATTTATATTCCGAAGGCATAAAATTATTAAGCTTTTCGGTTAAAATATCTTTCCAAATATCTGTTAAAACAAGTTCTTTAAACGAGTTATGAATTGGTCCGGCAATAAATGAATTTTCGGGTGTAAGCTCTTCGGAAGGATGAAGCCCTACTCTTAAAACTTTAATATTATTTTTGTGAAAAATATTGATAAGTTCTTTTGTAATACTCACGGCTTCATTAATTTGCAACGGAACATATTTTCCTGTAATATATAACTTTTCAAGTTCTGTATCTTTAACAACAAGTGTGGGATAAATTCTTGTGTTATCGGCACCAAGAGCTACAATATCGAGAGCAGTTTGAATACTTTTTTCGCGAGTATCGCCGGGCAAACCAATCATCATTTGCAATCCTAATTCAAATCCGAAACTTTTTATTAGAATTGCCGAATTTTTTATTGCTTCAAAATTGTGTCCTCTTCCCGATTTATTAAGAACGTAATTATCTGTAGATTGCGCCCCAAGTTCAATTGTTTTAACTCCGTATTTTTTAAGAATTTGAAGAATATTTTCATCAATATAATCCGGACGGGTTGAAACACGAATAGAATTTACTTTTCCGGATTTTATAAATTTATGAGCTTCAATTAAATATTCTTCTTGTAATTTTATTGGAATTCCGGTGAAACTTCCGCCAAAAAAAGCAATTTCGGTTTCAATATTTTTGTTAAGGGTTGATAAATATTTATTTATAATTTCTTTTATTTCCGCAGGTTTTGGAGCATTTATTGTTCCGCTGATTTTTTGTTGATTACAAAATACACATTGATGCGGACAAGCCATTTCCGGAATAAAAATTGGAATATTTACATGATTCTTGTTTGCTTTCACCTTGTAAAGATTGAATCAATTAAAATAATTAAAATCGGAAATATTAAATTATTTATTTGGAAATGACACTTTATTTAAAACATTCAATACCAATTTTTTATCTTTAGTTAATTGGATTTTAAGTTCATCTAAATTTTCAAATTTAATTTCTTCTCGCACAAATTCTTTAAAAAATATTGTTATTTGCGAATCGTAAATTGTTTTTTCAAAATCAAAAATATGCACTTCAACAGTTGAATAAATTGTTCTTTTAACTGTTGGTTTTTTGCCAATATTCAACATTCCTTGATGCTTTTCGTTTCCTACAAGAACTTCCACAGCATAAACACCGTCTTTTGGAATAATTTTATTTACATCAATAATATAAAGATTTGCGGTTGGAAAATTAATTTGTCTTCCAATTTTATTACCGTGAACTACCTTTCCGTGAAGCGAAAAATTGTATCCGAGAAATGCATTTGCTTTTTGAATTTTACCGTCAATCAAAGCATTTCTTATTTTTGTTGAGCTCACATTTACATTATTTACTTTAAAAGCTCCAACTTTTTCTAATTCAATTCCTAAAGGTTTGGCACATTGTTTTAGTTTATCAAAATCTCCTTGCCTGTCTCTGCCGAAATGATGGTCGTGCCCCACAACCAAAACGTTAACATCTAATTGTTTATGTAAAATATTATTGATGAAATAACAAGAATCAAATTCGGCAAATTCTTTGGTGAAAGGATATATTATTAAATTATCGACACCAATATCTTCCAATAATTTAATTTTTTCTTTTTGAGTATTTAAATGTTTAAGCTCAACAGAATCGGGAAAAATTACTTGACGCGGATGAGGGAAAAACGAGAAAACAACGGATTCGCCTCCTATTTCTTTGGCTTTTTTCACAAGATGCAAAAGCAAATCTTTGTGCCCCAAGTGAACTCCGTCAAATGTACCGACTGTTAAAACCGGTTTATTAATTTTAATGTTTTCTATGGAATAAAATATTTTCAATTTCCTGTCAAATTAGGACGCAAAATTAGAAAATATATAAGAAGTTAAAAATATATATTTCAAAATAACTATTATTTTTTGAAATTAGAAATGTATTTTGAAAGTTCTTCAATTGTATATGCGTGCTCAAATACGTCATTTACAACCGAATAATTATCTTTGTCGATTGTATTTTGATATGCAAATTTTGCAAATTCCAGTTTACTGTTTTCAAAATCAAGAGTTCCGGCAATATCTCTAACTTGCGATGACAACAAACAGTTATTTAAAATTACTTGTTTTGCCGATTGTAGTTTGTCGCTTTCAAGGTCAATCATTTTAAGATTTAAAATTATTTCCGAAAACTCATTTGGCAACATTTCCGTGCTGCAAGGTTTATAATTGTTGTTATTTAAATTGATATTAATACTGTCATTATTGTTGGTTAAATTATTATTTTTTATTTGAGGTTTGTGAATATAAACAACTAATTGATTATCTGCTTCATAAATGTGAGCATTTAATTGATATCCGGTTTCATCAAACATCAATTTTTGTTTGTCAACCATTTTAAGATACATTTTGTTATTAGTTTTTGATTTTATAACATACACAATTTCAGTATCTTGCCTTGCATAAATATCTTTTTGTATTTCTTTAAATTCTGTATTTTCAAATTTAATTTTAATATTTTGCACACCGGCTTCTGTATTAAATAATTTTATATTTTTAGTCGGCAAATTATTTATTACGCTATCATTCAAACTCAAAATAAAAGGTGCATTTTCCGTTGTGTACACAACAATACAAGCAGTTTGCGAAAAAGTATTTTTAGAAATTAATAAAATTGATAAAAAAATAAAAATTTTATACATGAAATTTAATACCTGAAATTTTATACATATTATTAGGAATTAACTCCAAAAACAAAGCCAATATTATTTTTGATATTCAATTTCTATAAAAAATCAATTCCAAGAATAGTAATATCATCAAAAAGGAAAGAATTTGATTTGTCGAGATTAAGAGTTTCTTTTAATGAATTTATTGTGTTTTCTATATTTCCGCCAAGTTTAACGGCTTTTTCAATTTCCAAGAGACCAATTTCAATATGTTCTTCATTTTCAAGTTCTGTTAATCCGTCGGTAAAAGAAATGAGTTTTGAAGGGTTTTCAATAATTATTTCGCCTTGATTTATAAAAGGAATTTCGTCGAGCATTCCAACTCCCGGACAACCGTTTGTGAGAGATTTTAATTCACGCGTTATATTATCAATTATAAACGGCGGATTGTGCCCTGCATTAACAAATTTAAGAACTCTGGATTGATAGTTATATTTTCCTACAAAAAAAGTAATAAACTTTTCGCCTCTTGCATTTGAAATTACAATTTTATTTAGTTTTAAAATCAAATCGGGCAAACTTATTCCTGCGTGTAAATATCCTTTTATGCTTGCTTGGAAATTTGCCATTAAAAGTGCAGCCGACATTCCTTTTCCGGAAACATCGGCAATACAAAAGAAAAATTCGTTTTCGGAAAGCTGTTCAAAATCATAATAATCTCCTCCTACTTCAAAATGAGGTAAATAAAAAGATTCTACGTGCAAAAAATCGTTTTTCGGAAAATCTTCTGCATCGGGCACCAACATACTCTGCATTTTTGAAGCAAGTTCCATTTCTTTTTTTATTCTTTCTTGTAGCAAACTTTCTTGGTAAAGTCTTTTATTTTCAACAGCAACAAAAATTACATTTGTGAGAGTTTGAATAAAATGCAAATGTTTAATTGTGGGGCTAACTCCTTGGCGTTCTTCTTCCACATCGCCTATTAACACATAAGCAATTGCTTTATTATTGTGAAAAACGGGAATAATAAAGTCGAAATAAGCCAATTCAATATTTTCGGAAGCTGCTGTTGTGAGAGTAATTTCATCGAATTTTAAAAAATCGTCGGGAATTTTTATTTTCTCAATTTCGCAAGGGTCAATTCCGTATTCCAAAACAATTTCCCAATCTTGCATAAAAGCGAAAACCAGAATTTTTCCAAGCTTTAACTCGTTAATTAATAAATCGCTGTATTTCTGAAGAAGTTCCGGAACTGTTAGATTTTGGTTAATAGCATTGGTAATTTCAAGCAAAGCATTTAGCTTAAAATTGCAAAATTTTAATCTGTCGACAGAAGATTTGGAGGCCATTAAATTTTAAATTTATAAAAAAAGATTTATTATTAAATACAAAAATTTATCCAAAAATAAATTTCGGATAAATTTTTGGATAAAAAATAATTTTTATAAATTATTTTACTCTTTCGTTGTATGCTCTGTCTCTGGTATCGACTTTAATTTTGTCGCCAATATTAACAAATAACGGAACTTTAATTTCGGCACCTGTTTCAAGTTTTGCAGGTTTGAGTACGTTTGAAGATGCAGTGTCGCCTTTTAAGCCGGGTTCGGTATATTCAACAACTAATTCTACAAATGCGGGCAAATCGCAGGATAGTGCGGTATTTGTATCTGCATGAAAAACGATTTCAACATTTTGTCCGTCTTTCATTAAATCGTTGTTAAAAACCATTTGCGGATTTAGTATAACTTGCTCAAAAGTTTCGTTGTGCATGAATGTATATCCCATTTCGTCTTTATACAAAAATTGATAAGGATGTCTCTCTATTCTTGCTTCAACAACTTTTTCTCCTGCCGTGAATGTATTTTCTTTTGTTCTTCCGGATTTTAAGCTTAAAAGTTTTGTTCTGACAAAAGCAGCTCCTCTACCCTTTTTGGAGTGTTGGAAAGAGATAATTGTGTATAATTCTCCTTCAAATTCTATAGTTAATCCGTTTCTAAAATCGCCTGTTGTAATCATTATTATATATTTTATTTTTGCCTGCGAAGATAATAAATTTTCCGAAAAAAATCATTTCAATTAATAATGTTATAACTATATATCTTTCCTTAATCTAAAAGAAGTTTTGTATTCTACACCGCCTCTCAAAAACACAATTGAAATTTTCTTTCCTTGCCTTAATCTCATAAATGAATTAATTTCAATTACGGAATAATTAAATGTGCTTTCACCGTTAATTTTTATAATATTATCGCCGAATCTTAATCCGGCCAAATCTGCGGGTGAATTTTTTAAAATATATGAAACTCTATAAATTGGAAATGTTCCGAAAATAGATTGAACCTCCATTCCGCCCATATTAAAATTGAATTCATCTTTAAAATTTTTATTTTTGGTGAGTGTAATTTTTTTGTTTGGGTAATCGAATATTATATCAAACCTTCGTAACATTTCGGCACCAATACTTCCGTTTCTTCCGATAATATCGAGTTCAAAAGAATTTAATATTGAAGTTGAATCGGGAAATGAAGTAGAAACATTACAAAGTGAATGTTTGCCGATATTTACTTGTTTTGTTCTTGCCTGAAATCCAAAAATTTTTCCGCTCAAACCTTTTCCCAAAAATGTATATCTTTTGTTTTGAGGAATAATTATTTCATCATTTGTTTCTTCAAAAAGCCAAAGTGCATCGCCGGAGCCTGTATCGATTAACAGTTTAACTTTTAACAAACTGTCTTTTTCATTCTTAATATTCAAATTAATATAAGGTTTTGATTTAGATATTTCTAAATCCATTTCCTGCGAATTTCTATTTTTGCGAGGATATTTGAATTTTTGCGGGTCGAAAAAAGTTAAAGTATTATTTGAATAATTAATTTTAACAATAAAGTTTTCAAAAATATCAGCACCTATTAAACCGTGTATATTCATTCCTAATTCTCCGGAAAGATTAAATTTATCATCGGTTATTATGTAAAAATTATAATTATTGCATACAATTCCGTTCATTCTTATTTTATTACCGTAAGACAAAAACACATCTAAATTTCCTTCAATACCCAATCCTTTTATTGTGTATTTTTGTGCAAGTTTCAACATCGACGAATCTTTTTTTGGCAAATTTGTAATTAGCGAAGTTTTTAATCCTGTATCTAAAATAAAATTCAAAGTATCGGATTGGTTAATAATAACCGGAATAATTATAAGATTATTTACCAATTTGAAATTGAAAGTAGATTTTGATTTTTTTTCATTTTCAAATTTTAAAATATTAGCTTGTGCATTTGTAATAAAAGGAGATATTATTATCGAAATTAATAGTAATATATTATAAATCGTTTTCATGTGTTTATTTTTAAAATGTTTTTAAAAGTCGGAACTTATTCCGATTTTTTTTCGTGATAGAAACATCATAAATAACAATTTTCTATAATGTTTTAAATAATTAAGAATATTTCATTCTAAATTGCTGTTTATTTTTTAAAGATAAAACAAAAAAAACTAAGTAGAAATTACCTTTGGTATAAATTAATTGTTATTTATAATAAATAATTCTACTTTCATATTTTAATTAGAAAAAAATCAAAATTATGGTATTGAATTATATTTGGGTAGGATTTTTTTTGATAGCATTTGTTATTGCTCTTATAAAATTGATATTTATGGGAGATACCCAAGTTTTTAGCCAAATGGTTACTTCAACTTTCGATATGTCAAAAACCGGATTTGAAATTTCACTCGGATTAACGGGCGTTTTGACATTATGGCTCGGCTTAATGAAAGTTGGCGAAAAAGGCGGAGTAATTTCAATTTTTTCAAAATTAATTACTCCATTTTTTAAGCGAATTTTTCCTGAACTTCCAAAAGATCACCCGGCTTACGGCTCAATGATAATGAACGTTGCAGCAAATATGCTCGGACTCGACAATGCCGCTACTCCAATGGGATTAAAGGCTATGAACCAATTACAGGAAACAAATCCGAACAAAAATGATGCATCAAATTCGCAAATTATGTTTTTGGTTTTGAACACATCGGGTTTAACTTTAATTCCAATCAGCATTATGGTTTATCGTGCTCAACTTGGTGCTGTTGACCCTTCGGACATTTTTATTCCGATATTGCTTGCAACATTTTTTTCGACATTGGCTGGTTTACTTGCTGTTGCAGCATTTCAAAAAATAAATTTATTTAACCGAGTTATTTTGGCTTATTTGGGTGGAATTACATTATTTATTGTTGGCTTAATATATTATTTGCAAACACTTCCAAAAGATAAAATTGCAGATTTTTCATCAATTGCAAGCAATATAATTTTGTTTGCAATTATTATAACATTCGTTGGAATGGCTGCAATAAAAAGAGTTAACGTTTATGAAACATTTATAGAAGGAGCAAAAGAAGGTTTTTCAATTGCAGTGAAAATAATTCCTTATCTTATTGCAATTCTTGTTGCTATTGGTGTTTTCAGAGCATCGGGTGCAATGGATTTTGTAACTCAGGGATTCAAGTGGTTTTTTACTCTTATTCACGTAAATACCGATTTTGTTGAAGCAATTCCAACTGCTTTAATGAAACCTTTGAGCGGAAGCGGCGCACGAGGAATGATGGTTGAAGTAATGCAAACTCACGGAGCCGATTCGTTTTTAGGAAGAGTTGTTTCTACAATTCAAGGTTCTACAGATACAACATTTTATATTATTGCACTTTATTTTGGTTCTGTGGGAATTAAAAATACCAGACATGCTGTTCCTGCAGGTTTAATAGCAGATTTTGTAGGAATTACGGCAGCAATTATTATTTCATATTTGTTTTTTCATTAAAGGTTTTTGCTAAATATTACCAAGAATTTTATATGAAATTATACCGAATATTTCATGAAAAAACTTCGACCATTCATTAAAAATTGAAGAATCCGGAATAAAAATATCGGCAAAAGAATATTTGTATTTTACCATGTAATCTGTAGGGTAAATATCAGTTTTAATTCCGGCTTTTTCAAAACACAACTTAGCTCTGTATGCGTGAATAGAAGAACTTATCAACAAATATTTGCCGGTTTTATTTTTCAATATTTCCGAAGTAAATTTTGCATTTTCATAAGTATTTCTCGATTTATTTTCAACAATAATATCCTCTTGGGGTATTCCCCATTTCAATAAAATTTGATTTGTGTATTCACTTTCAATTTGATTTTTTGATACAGGTTTTATTGAACCTCCGGAAATTATAATTTTTTTAATTTTTCCGTTGAAATACAAATCTACGGTTTGCATAATTCTGTCGCCGGCTTGGCTAAAAACAACTTTATTATTTATAGTATCAAATGCAGAATATCCGCCCAAAACAATACCGTAATTATATGGAGTTTTAATTTGATTGGAGTTTATTGGTTTATATTCAATTATTTTTGAAATTTGAACGTATGCAAACTTATTTGAAAAGATATAAAATGCAACTAATGAAATAATTAACAACGCTTTATTTATCTTTTTCTTCTTATAAATTATTGAAACTATTAATAATAAGAAGATTAAAAATAACGGGTTTAGAAAATAAGAAATCATTTTTGAAATTATAATCATGATTTTAAGTATAAAAAATTAGCCCGACAAATGAAATTCAATTGTCGGGCTAAATTCAAATTTTTTGTTTAATATTCAATTTTATCATCTTTATTTTCCCAATCTTTAAAAGCTTCCAAAGCTTCATCTCTCATAATTTGAATGTTCGGGATTTTTCTTTTATCATAAGAAAGTTCAATTTCTTCATAAATAAATGAATCATCAAAACCAATATTCTTAGCATCTGTTTTTGTATTGGCAAAATATAATTTGTCTAATCTTGCCCAATAAATTGCTCCGAAGCACATAGGACAAGGTTCGCAAGAAGTATAAATTTCGCAACCTTCTAAATCGAATGTATCTAATTCTTTACAAGCCTTTCTGATAGTGTTCACTTCGGCATGCGCAGTTGGGTCGTTATCCTTTGTAACACTGTTTGATGACGCTGCAATAATTTTTCCGTCTTTTACAATTACTGCTCCAAAAGGACCACCGCCATTCTTTACACTTTCTCGTGAAAGCCTAATGGCTTCCGTCATAAATTGTTCTTCTTTTCTCATCTATATTAAAAATTTTATCAAAGATAAAAAAATTAATAATTTATTGCAACCACTTCTTTAATTTCGGGAATAGCGCTTTTTATTGCTTGTTCGACTCCAAATTTTAATGTTTGTATACTCATTGAACATGAATGACATGCACCGGTTAAAACCACTTGTACTGTTAAATCGTCCAATAAACCGACAAACTCAATATCTCCGCCGTCGGCATTCAAATATGGTCTAACCATTTCCAATACATTTAAAATTCTCTCGCGATAATCTTCTTTATTTATATTTTCCATTTTAATTTAATTAATGATAAAAGAAAATTTCAAAATTGTGGTTAATCTGTTGAACAGCCTGCATTTGGATCTATTTCTACTTTCTTGGTCGGTTCTAATTTTGCATTTCTTTCTTCAATTTTTTCGGCAACATTTTCTGCTAATTCTGTAAATGCTTGTGCTACAATTTTGTCTTCGGAAGAAACAGCCGGATTTCCGCTATCGCCGCCTTCTCTAATGCTTTGCACAATTGGAATTTGTCCTAATAAAGGAATATTCATTTTTTCGGCAAGAAGTTTTAAACCGTCTTTTCCAAAAATATAATATTTGTTATTTGGCAATTCGGCAGGTGTAAACCACGACATGTTTTCGATAAATCCTATAACCGGAACTTCAATTTTATTTGCTTTAAACATACTTACGCCTCTGAGAGCGTCTGCAAGTGCAACATCTTGTGGAGTGCTAACAATTACAGCAGCCGTAACAGGTATTGTTTGAACAATTGTTAAATGAATATCGCCTGTTCCCGGAGGTAAATCTATGATGAAGTAATCCAAATCTCCCCAATCGGAATCTTTTATAAATTGTTGAATAGCACTTGTTGCCATTGCTCCTCGCCAAATTAAAGCATCTTCGGGTTTAACAAAAAATCCTATAGATAACATTTTAATTCCTTGTTTTTCAACAGGAATGATAATATCTTTTCCGTTAACTTTTTTAATTGAAGGATGTTCGCCCTCTGCACCAAGCATTTTAGGAATTGACGGACCGTAAATATCGGCATCTAAAAGCCCGACTTTTGCTCCGCTTTTTGCAAGTGCAATTGCTAAATTAACAGCAACTGTAGATTTGCCGACTCCGCCTTTGCCCGATGCTACTGCTAAAATATTTTTAACTCCCGGCAAAATTGTTCCTTCATCTGTTCTTCCGAATGAAATTTTCTTTACTTCAATTTTTGTTAAGGCTTGCACTTCAATTTCTAAATCGTTAGAAATTTTTTCTTTAAGAAGTTTAATTGAAGCTTTTTCTATTGACTTTACAAACGGGTTTCCCGAGTTCATACTCAGTTTGAATGTAATTTTATTTCCTTGAATTTTTAACGATTCAACCGCATTCAATGTTATAATATCTTTGCCTGTTTCAGGGTCTTTCACTTGTGATAAGACAGACATTATTTGTTCTAATGTGTAATTCATTATTGTTATGTTAAATTAATCTTAATTGGAATAGTGCAAAGATAGAATTTAGATTAATTCTAAACAAGGTTTTTGTGAAATTTATTCAGGTTGCCAGAAAAATAATTCAAAGTCTTTAATAATGTCATTTTCAATAACAATACCTTCACTTTCTAAAAGTTCTTTCATAGTATTGTAATTAGGGAAATGTATTTTACCGGTAAGAAGTCCGTTTCGATTTACAACACGATGCGCAGGAACAAAAACTGTTTGCGATGAAGATTTATTTAAAGCCCAACCAACCATTCTGCCCGCTTGCGGACTTCCGATAAAAGCTGCAATTGCGCCATAAGAAGTTACACGTCCGCGAGGAATTCGGCGAGTAACTTCATATACTTTATTGAAAAAAGATTCGGGCATTATTTTTTTTGCTTGAAGAGAAATTCGCTTTCTTCTTTTGTCAAATTATGATATCCTTCTTTAGAAATTTTATCGAGTATTCTGTCGAGTTCAATTTGATTTGCATCTTTTTCGAAGCTTTTTTTGTCTCTTCCGGGTTTTTCAAATCTATTATATTTTGAATCAATTTTCATTTTGGCTCTTTGTTTTTCGGCTTTTGAGCTTCCAAAAAATGATACTGCATTATTCAAAAAATTATTAAAAGACCTTGTAATATCTTTACCGTTTTTGACTTTATATCCAAACCAAATTCCGTATAATGCACCGCCTAAATGAGCAAAATGTGCAACACCGTCGGAAACAACAAGTCCGTTTTTCATTTCACCGGCAATTCCCATAATATCAATAACAATTGCAATAATTGCTAAATATTTAATTTTAACTGCACCAAAAAACATTAAATGAATTTCATAATCGGGCTTAAAAGTTGAAATTGCAAAAACTATAGACATTACAGCAGCCGAAGCTCCAATAATTCCGACTCTGGCTTCCGTCGGTAACAATTCGTTTACGCCTAAATGCAAAAGTGCACCTGCAAAACCGCCGAGAAGAAATACAGCTAAAAATTGTTTATTGTTGAAGAAAAGTAAAAATATTTGTCCAAACCAAAACAGCCATAACATGTTCATTAAAAGATGCCAAAATCCGCCGTGCAGAAACATGTATGAAACAATTGTCCAAGGTTTAAATATAAATTCCTTAAAAGTTCCGGGTAAAGAAAAATAGCTTTCTAAATTAGGAAATGCTAAAAACAAAAAATATAGTACTACATAAGCTGCAACATTAATAAAAATCAATTTAGTAATAATTGAGCCGTTGTTATATAATCTTTTTAAATCGTCTGCTAATTTTGCCATAACAATATATTAATAAAAGTTGTTGGAGCTTTTACCCCAAATTTTGATTAGAATAAACCCAAAAAGCATTCCTCCCAAGTGAGCAAAATGCGCAATATTATCGCCGGGAACATTTGCTACACCGTTAAATAATTCAAGTGCGCCATAACCCATTACAAAATATTTTGCTTTAATCGGTATTGGTATAAACATCATGTATAATTCTGTATTTGGAAACAACATTCCAAAAGCCAATAAAATTCCGAATACTGCACCCGACGCTCCAACCGTAGGAATATTTACAAGTAAATTTAATTTTCCCATAGCAGAATTTGTATAATTCATACCGTCGGACAAAGCTAAATATCCTTTAGAAATAACTTCATTAATTTGTTCCGGAGTTAAAGAACTCATTATAGATTGAGCATGAAAATAATTCACTAAAGAATGAAGAATTGCAGCTCCAAAACCTGTAACAAGGTAATAAATTAAAAAACGTTTTGGACCCCAAACTCTTTCAAGAACTTGCCCAAAAATCCAAAGTGCATACATATTGAAAAGTAAATGCAAGAAACCTGCGTGCATAAACATGTGAGTAACAATTTGGAACGGTCTGAAAGAATCGGAGCCGAAATAATAAAGTCCGATTATTCGTGCTAAATCGATTCCGGAAAACTGACTTAGAATTCCACCCAACAGCAAAACGGCTGCGTTTATAATAAGTAAATTTTTAACTACAGGACTGATATTCATTAACGGATTAGCTCCCCTATTCATATATTTATTTTTTTTATAAAACTTGGCAAATTTAATAAAGTTTTAGTATTAAATGTTATTTTGAAATTGTTAAAAAATCTAAATTTTAAAGTGATGTTTACAAAATTATTGGTAATTTAGACAAATTTTTTTAATAAATTTATGAATAGCACAAGCAAAGATAATTCACAAAAAAAAGTAAGAGGCTCATATTTTATTTCAATTATCAGTGTGTCAATGGTTTTATTGATGCTGGGTATTATTAGTTTATTGCTGATAAATGCAAAAAATTTATCGGATTACGCAAAAGAAAATATTGGTTTTACGCTTTTTCTTGAAAATAATGCCAAACCTTCTGATGTTGACAGACTAAAAAAAACACTACAAATATCGAATTACACAACTTCCTACAAATACGTTTCAAAAGAAGAAGCACGCCAAATTATGAAGGAAGAATTAGGAAAAGATTTCACGGAAATACTGGGTTACAATTCTTTACCAAATTCAATTGAAGTATTAATAGATTCAAAATACTCAAACCCGGATAGTATAGAATCAATAAGAAAAAGTTTGGGAAAATTTACAGCAATAAAAGAATTCTATTACCAAAAATCATTAGTTTCGTTGGTAAATAAGAATGTTCAGAATTTAACCTTTGCAGGAATTTTTATAAGTTCTCTACTTTTATTAATTGCAATAACATTAATAAACAACACAATACGGCTTTCGGTATATTCAAAAAGATTTATAATAAGAACAGCTCAACTTGTAGGAGCCACAAAAAATTTCATAAAAAATCCGTTTATAACCGGCGGAGTTGCAATGGGAATGCTCGGTTCGGCTGTTTCGTCAATGGTTTTGGTTTTTATAGTTTTAATTTTACAACAAAACTTTGAAAATATAATTACCATTCAAGGAATATGGCTTGTAATTTTAATTATGTTTGTATTAGGCTCTGTAATAACAGGTTTAGCCGCAAATTTTGCAGTAGAAAAATACTTAAAATTAGACACTTCAAAACTGTATTTTGAGAATTAATAAAAATACTTTTATTTTGAGACTTCAAAAAATAACTTCAAAAAATAAAGCAAAAAAATAAACACATGAAAGAAGGAACAGAAAAATTCGGGTTTGCACTTGCAAAACAAAATTACATATTATTGGCAATAGGTTTTGTAATAATTGTAATAGGTTTTTTATTGATGACAGGCGGCGGAACTCAAGACCCAAACGTTTTTAATGCAGACGAACTCTTTAGTTTCAGAAGAATAACACTTGCTCCGATGGTGGTATTATTCGGTTTCATTTTTGAAATTTACGCAATAATGAAAAAACCAAAAGAAGAAAATTTATAATGAATTGGTTACAAGCATTATTAATAGCAATTGTCGAAGGAATTACAGAATTTTTGCCGATATCATCAACCGGTCACATGATAATTACCGAAAAAATTATCGGATTGGAAAGTGATGATTTTGTAAAAGCATTTATTATAAATATTCAATTCGGAGCAATATTATCTGTTGTAGTTTTATATTGGAAAAGTTTTTTTCAATCATTAAAATTTTATTACAAATTATTTGTAGCTTTTATTCCTGCTGCAGTATTTGGCTTATTGTTAGGCGATTATATTGACAAATTACTCGAAAACGTAGTTGTTGTAGCTATAGCTTTAATTTTGGGCGGAATTATTTTAATTTTTGTAGATAAATGGTTTAAAAATCCTTCGGAAAATCAAGAAGTAACATATTCTAAAGCATTAAAAATAGGATTTTTCCAAGTAATTGCTATGATTCCCGGAGTATCACGTTCCGCAGCAACAATAATTGGCGGAATGTCTCAAAAACTTACACGAAAAAATGCAGCGGAATTTTCATTTTTCTTGGCAGTTCCAACTATGTTTGCCGCATCAGGATACAAATTATTAGAAAATTACAAAGCCATAAATGTTGATAATATCGGAATTCTAATATTCGGAAATATAATTGCGTTTTTTGTAGCATTAGTTGCAATAAAAACATTTATTAATTATTTGAGCAAAAACGGTTTCAAAATTTTTGGATATTACAGAATTATACTCGGAACAATAATTTTAATATTATTGGCATCGGGTTATAATTTGAGTATAATGTAATAATTCAACTTATTAACAAGAAAAATAAATTGCTATTCAAAAAATATCAATTTTTATATCGAAAAAAAATATCCAAAAAAACAATTTAAAATGATTCCCAATAAAGATTATTTAGCAGGAGAAGTAATTTTAATAAATAAATATCTCTCATGGACATCATTTGATATTGTAAATAAAATGAGATATCTTTTGAAAAAAAAATTAGATATAAAGAAAATTAAAGTCGGACATGCAGGAACGCTTGACCCGCTGGCAACAGGATTGGTAATAGTTTGTACCGGAAAAAAGACCAAAGAAATAGAACAATATCAAGCTCAAGAAAAAGAATATATTGCAGATATTTATCTTGGAGCCACAACTCCTTCTTTCGATTTAGAAACAGAAGTTGACAAAGAATATGAATTTTCACATATTACAATTGAACTTATAAATGAAGTTCTAAAAAAATTTATAGGCAAGCAACAACAGATTCCTCCTATATTCTCGGCAAAAAAAGTTGACGGACAACGTGCATACATAAGCGCACGAAAAGGAATTGAACTCATAATAAAACCTTCGGATATAGAAATTTATGAAATTGAACCCTTAGAAATAAATTTACCGCATAATTTAAAAATAAAAATAAAATGCAGTAAAGGCACATACATTCGCGCATTAGCAAGAGACATAGGCACTTCACTAAACAGCGGTGCATATTTAAAAGGCTTAATAAGAACAAAAATTGGAAATTTTTCTGTTGAAAATTCCATAACAGTTGACGAATTTGAAAATTTGTTGTAATTTTGCAGTTCGTTTCCCAAATAAAAAAAAAGAAAATCCCATAGATGAAACTATCAAAATTTAATTTTAGTTTACCAAAAGAACTTATTGCAAAATATCCTGCATCAAACAGAGATGAATCCAGATTAATGGTTATCGACAGACAAACAGGAGAAATTGAGCACAAAATATTCAAAGACGTGATTGAATATTTTAATGAAGGCGATATGTTTATTTTTAACAACACGCGTGTATTTCCGGCAAGATTGTACGGATTAAAAGAAAAAACAGGTGCAGAAATAGAAGTATTTTTATTAAGAGAACTTAATAAAGATCAAAGACTTTGGGACGTTCTGGTTAATCCTGCAAGAAAAATAAGAATCGGAAACAAACTTTTCTTCGGAAAAGGCGAAACACTTGTTGCCGAAGTGATTGACAATACAACATCAAGAGGAAGAACATTGCGTTTCCTTTTCGACGGCGAATATGACGAGTTTAGAAAAACTCTTTTCGATTTAGGAGAAACTCCTTTACCGCTGTTTTTGGACAGACCTGTTGAACCTGAAGATTCTGAAAGATATCAAACAATTTTTGCAGAAAAAGAAGGTGCCGTTGCAGCTCCGACTGCCGGATTACATTTCAGTAAAATTCTTTTGAAAAAGTTTGAAATAAAAGGAATTCAAACTGCTGCAATAACTTTGCATGTTGGTTTAGGAAATTTTAGAAGTGTTGATGTTGAAGATTTAACAAAACATAAAATGGATTCGGAACAAATATTTATTTCCGAAGAAACAGCAGATGCGGTAAATAAAGTTAGAGATTCAAGAAAAAATATTTGCGCTGTAGGAACAACGGTTTTGAGAACTTTAGAAAGTTCAGTTTCAACGCAAGGACATTTAAAACCTTATGTAGGCTGGACAAACAAATTTATTTTTCCTCCTTATGAATTTAGCGTTCCAAACAGAATGATTACAAATTTTCACATGCCCTACTCTATTCCGTTAATGTCGGCAACTGCATTCGGCGGATATAGATTAACAATGAAAGCTTATGAAACTGCAATTAAAGAAGGCTATAAATTTGGAACCTTCGGAGATGCGATGTTAATATTATAAATGAAAAAGAGGCTTTGAAGCCTCTTTTTTTATTTCTTTCCGTTAAAACAGCAAACACAAAAATTTTATTTTTCGAGCAACAAATTTCTTTCGGAATTGTTGAAATACTAACGCAATAATTTTTGCAAATTAATATTTGGCAGAAGTTTCAGAATTTAGAATTGCAAATTAATTCATAAAACAATTTTTAGCAATTTAATAACTCGTTAAGAAGCAATTATTTCAGTCGGATTATTACCATTAATTTTTTATGCTTTCCTCAAGCAGGAAAAACGATTGTTAGATTCATCTATAATGCTTTATATTAAACAATTATAGCGGAAAAGATTTCTGTATTCAATTACGTGAGTTTGTAAATAAATTTCTCTTTTAGGTGAAAATCATAATAATAAAGTGTATTTTTTTAGAAAGTTTTTCTTTTTTCTTTTTCAGTGATAAAAAAACCCAAACATTGCAAAAGTTTTAGAACTTTTGCAATGTTAACTATTTCTGTAAGATAAAATCTTTCGGTTCTCAAACAGCATTTTAAAAAAATTTTTATATATTTATTGAAATTCTTTGAATTCGTGACGTAACGATTAACGGCAGAGTTATTCTATATGTTTAATTAAAGTATCCTGAATATTTAAAGAATCTTTAAATTGTTTAAATACAATATCATCATCAAAAAAATATTTCTTTCCATTAAAAATAATAATATATTTATGTTCTTTTAATGGCGGTGACGGCAAATTCTCTTTAATTTCAGGTTTATAATTACAGCTACTTATATATAAAATAATCAGTGTAATAGATAATATTTTTCTCAACATTTATATATATATATTTTAGAGAATTATCCGAACAAGGCATCTCGTTTTACCTTTTTTTTGGTTCTACTAATTTTACTAATTTATCAATGTTCTGAAAATCTGATATATCACTTGTTAATAAATCTGCATTTAAATGTTTGGCAGTCGCCAAAATTAATGCGTCGGGTAGTTTTATCTTTTTCTGTTTGCGATAATCAATTGCTATATCGGCAATTTCTTTGTTAATATTTACGATTTCAACACTATTTAGTATTTGGGTTACAATTTCTTTTTCTTCGTTATCTTCAAAATTATAACCTTGTGTTTCAATGTAACTTATTATTGAAGTATACAGATAATCATATTTATTTACAATATCTTGCGAGGAAACAATTCCTTTTGAAGCGTCAATTATAACATTGCTGTCCAATAATCCTTTATTCCCACTCATCTCTTAATTGTTTTTGCCAAGTTACTGAATCATTTATATTTTTAAATATACCTTTTTCTTGTGCTTTGGCAAAAGCAAATGAAAGCAACTTTTTGTTATAATTGCCTTGCTTTTCCGGTTCACTATAAAGCAAAATTACCTTTACTTTTGCATTGTCGATTATTTGAAATTGCATTGGTATCTGAATTGCTCTGTGATTTATATACGTTTCAAATTCTATTGCTTGCATAATTTTAAATTTTAAACAAAGTTACGAAAATATAATGTTGTTTAACTAAATTGAAAAATATATTGTTATTTTTTATTACATAATTTGATTTTACGTTCCTCTCGACAGAAGTTTGCAAATCAAGCTTTTAACAGGCCGTTTAAAACCCAAACATTGCAAAAGTTTTAGAATTTTTGTAATGTTAACTATTACTGCAAAATAAAATCTACCTCTCCCCGCTCCCGAAATATTTCCGATTTAAGAATTAATACTGACGTTTTGTGGTTTGAAATCTGTAATTGGTTTTATCTTTTTTAACATAATTAAGAATTTGCTTTTCTACATCATCTTTTTCATTGTTGAGAATATTTATTTGAATTGGCAAAAAATACATTCGTTCACGCATATTCACATTTGTAATCTCAAAATTTCTGAGCTTTGCAGAATCTTTTTCTGTTGTTATAATAATTTTTTTTGAGTTCTGAATTTTTAAGAATTCATCTTGTATTTTTTCAATTTCTAATTGTGTAAAATCAAAATGATCTTTAAATTTTAAATGATATATGTCTGAACTATAATTACTTATGTATTCTTCTATGGTTTCGCTGTTTGCAATTCCGGTTACTAATAAAATTGAATAATTCTCTAATTTAAGATTTTCAATATCAAGAATTTCTTGTTCACTTGCGTAAACACGATTTAACTTTTTGTATTCAATACTTGAAAAATATAAACTTTGATATGGAAATAAGTTAACTTTCTTTGCCATTATTCTCATGTCAATAGGTTTTAATTTTGGCGGTGCTTTAGTAACAATAATAATGTTTGCTCTGGTTCTTTGTCCCGGACTTTCACGCAGTCTTCCAAAGGGCAAATAAAAATCATTAAAAAAAGGTTTTGTGTAATCTATCAGCAAAATTGAAAGTCCCGGCTTAACATATCTGTGTTGATATGCATCATCAAGTATAATTAAGTCGGGCTTTTCAACTAATTCTTGTAATCTTTTTATTCCTTCAACACGTTTTTCGGCAGCTGCAATAATAATATCGGGATATTTTAATTTAATTTGCATCAATTCATCGCCAATAATATTCGAATCGGATTTTTCATCGGCAAGCACAAATCCTTTTGTTTTTCGCATATATCCGCGACTTAAAACAGCAACTCTGTATTCGGGTTTCAGCAAATTAATTAAATATTCAACATGCGGCGTTTTTCCTGTACCTCCCACAGTAATGTTTCCGACAGAAATTATCGGTATTTCAAATTCTGTAGATTTTATTATATCAATATCGAACAAAAAGTTTCTAAAATTTGCTACAAACGCATATAATAAAGAAATCGGGTAAAGAAAAATTGCTTTAAACATTTTGACTACGGATTTTTAATTTAATTCAATAAAAAATGGTATTCTTGCTTGTATTCCTTGTATTTGCGATAGTTTTTTAAAATTATCGAAATAATAATATGAACTTCCTAATTCTTTTTCCATTACCGACATTCTTGTTTCTGAAAGTAAATCTTCAAACATTTCTTGATATTTGTCTTTTTCGGGAAAACTAACCAATTTATATTTATCGAGTTTTGCCATTTGTGCAGCAATTTTTATTGCATCGCCCAAACCGCCGTAAACATCAATAAGCCCAATTTCTTTGGCATCTGCACCGCTCCAAACTCTACCTTGTCCAATTTCATCAACTTTTTCGACAGAAATTTT
>DZBS01000162.1 GCA_022729995.1 Draconibacterium orientale
TCGTCCCAACCATCAATTACCATTCCTGTTCCTATTATAAATTCTAATGGTTTACCGCTTTCATCGGTTGTTCCGAAAATTGTTCCGTCCAAAAATGTTCCGGTATAATTTACGAATACAGTATCTTCTGCAACAGTTAAATCTCCTGTTCCTGCGAGTGTTTCTATATAATACAAACCGCTTTTTGTGGGTTCAACAGTAATATTATTTGCTGTCAAATATGCGTCTCTGTCTTCTTTTTCTTGTTTTTCCATTGTGTTTAAACAAGATGTTAGTGAAAACAATGTAAATACCGAAAAAATAATTATTTTATTCATGATAATAAAATTATAGTTAAAAAAATATGAAATACAGTTTATGAAATTGTTAAAATTAAATATTTTTAAAAAATAATGTTCATTCAATTTTGAGTTATAAATAATTTAGTTATTCTAAATTTTGATATTTGTGCCGGATAAAAAATGTTATATTAAATTTTTCCGGTTAAAACTTAAATTTTTGTTTATTGGTAAATAAAGTTCGAAAAAAATCAAAAAAGTAATATTAATTAATTTATATCTTATATTTTGTGAAAATTATTCTCGCAAAGGAATAAATTTTATTTTTTACAAAAAAGTTTATTATTGAAGATTTATTATTGCGATTATAAAACAAAACATTGTTATTATTCGTATAAATATTATGTTTCTTCAATCTAAAATTTTTCTTTCTTTAATTTTTAGAAGCCATTGAAACAATTTATTTAATTTTTTTAACATGATTCATAAATTTAAAATATTCGGTTTCATTTTTTTATTATTTTCAATATCACAGTCATACTCACAATTGTCTGACAATAATATTCTTAAACTCACTCAAGTTTTAAGAAATGTGAGCAATTATTATGTTGATACAATTAACGGTGAAAAAATGGTTAACAGATTAATTGTTGATGCTCTTAGCGAATTGGATCCACATTCAAGTTTTTATACAAAAGATCAAGTTGATGATTTAAACAGAGATTTGGCAGGAAGTTTTACCGGAATAGGAATTAGTTATTTAATTATTAGAGACAGTGTTAGAATTATGTCAACTATACACGGCGGACCTTCCGAAAAATCGGGAATAAAGCAAGGTGACAGAATAATTTTTGTGGAAGATAAAAACATTGCAAGTGTGGGAGTTACAGATAAAGATTTAAAAAGTTTACTTTTAGGAGATGAAGGCTCAAAAGTTAAAATATCCGTTTTCAGACCAAGACACCAAAAATTAATTTCTTTTAATATTGAAAGGAGTGTAATTAAGCTAAATTCGGTTGAAGCAGCATACATGGCTACAAAAGATGTAGGATATATAAAACTCGAAAAGTTTGCCGAAAACACAACCGACGATTTTTTAAATGCAGCAAAAATGCTTAAGAAAGCCGGAGCTGAACATTTAATTATTGATTTGCAGGGAAACGGCGGAGGATATCTTAAAGCAGCTGTTAACATTTGCGATAACTTTTTTAATAACAACGAATTAATTCTTTATACTGAAGGCGCAAAAAGTCCTAAAATAAGATATTTTGCAACAGAAGGCGAGAAAATTAATTTTAACAGATTAATCATACTTATGGACGAAGGTTCTGCATCGGCAAGCGAAATTTTAGCCGGAGCAATTCAAGACTGGGACAGAGGAATTATTCTCGGACGACGTTCTTTTGGAAAAGGATTGGTTCAAAGACCTTTTTATTTGGCCGACGGTTCAATGATGCGACTTACGGTTGCCAGATATTATACACCTTCCGGAAGATGCATTCAAAAATCATACTCTTCAGGTAAAAACGATTATTATAAAGATATTAACTCAAGATTCGAAAACGGCGAACTTATGAATCCGGACAGCATAAAATTTGCCGATTCATTAAAATTTAACACTTTAAGAAACAAACGTGTAATATACGGCGGAGGCGGCATTATGCCCGATGTTTTTGTTCCTTTGGACACAACCTTATTTCCCGAATTTTATAAAGAAATTGTTTCAAACGGTAAACTTCTTTCGTTTATTCACGATTTTGTTGACAGAAAAAGAGAATATTTTAATACTGTTTTTTATGAATTCGAAAAGTTTGATAAAGATTATTTTGTTGACGAAAATTTGATTAGAAAAATAACCGATTTTGCTTGGTCAGAAAAAAGTGCGGAAAAAGACAAAAACAAAGCATTTAATTCCTTAACTCAAAACCAAATGATTAGAATCCATATTAAAGCACTTATAGCAAACGATTTGTGGGACGATGAAGAATATTATAAAATCACAAATAAAACTTCAAGCGTTTTTTTAAAAGCCGTTGATGTTATTTCGGATAATGACAAATACAATAAAATAATTAAAAACAAATTGTAAATTTTTAATATTCATATTGTAAATAATTAAGTTTAAGTTTCTAATATTCAATAGTTTTTCTTAAAAAACATTTATTATTGTTGTAAGTTTCTTAAGGCTGTTTTTTTTGCTATTTTTGCCGAATGGAAAATATAGATAATAAATACGAAATACACAGAATTAAAACCGATCCCGGTCAAAGTATGATTAGGATTGATAAATTTATATTCGACAGAATAGAAAATGCCTCAAGAACAAAAATTCAGGAAGCATGCAAAGAAGGATATGTTACTGTTAACGGAACCGAAGTAAAATCAAACTACAAAGTAAAACCCGGCGACGAAATTATAATTTATTCCGAATACGAACCCAAAAATGTTGATGTTATTGCAGAAGATATTCCGATTAACGTTGTTTTTGAAGACGATTATTTTTTAATAGTTAACAAAGAACCCGAAATGGTTGTTCACCCGAGTTACGGACATTACACCGGAACCCTTGTAAATGCAATTATGCACCACCTTAAAGATTTACCGCTTTTTAACACAGGAGAAGCTCGACCCGGATTGGTTCACAGAATAGATAAAAATACTTCCGGACTTCTTGTTATTGCTAAAACAGAAGAAGCTCTTGCTAATATTTCAAAACAATTTTTCGACAGAACAACTGACAGAAGATACACAGCTCTTGTTTGGGGAACTCCGGCTGAAGCCGAAGGCACAATTGACGCTTATGTTGGAAGAAGTCCCAAAAACAGAAAAGTAATGCACGTTTTTCCCGACGGCGAACACGGAAAACACGCAATTACTCATTATAAAATTATTGAAAATTTGGGCTACGTTACTCTAATCGAATGTAAACTTGAAACAGGAAGAACTCATCAAATTCGCGTTCACATGAAATATATCGGACATCCGCTTTTTAACGACAACGAATACGGTGGCGATCAAATACTTAAAGGAACCAGATTTACCAAATACAAACAATTTGTTCAAAATTGTTTCAATATAATTCCGCGTCAAGCATTGCATGCCAGAACATTAGCTTTCGACCACCCTAAAACAGGAGAAAGAATGTCTTTCACTTCCGAATTGCCCGATGACTTTAAAAAAGTTATAGAAAAATGGCGAAACTATATTAATACAAGAGAAATTGAATAAAAATGGCTTGTGTTAACAATTTTTTTTTAGAAAATGAAAATATTGTTTCTACAGATAAATTCGATATTTCGGAGTTTGAAAAAGGTACAGCTTTATACGAAGTTGTAAAAATTGTTAATTCAAAAGCACTTTTTCTCGGAGAACATATTGAAAGATTAAAAAAATCGGCAAAAATAAAAAATAAGAAACTTTGGCTTTCCGACAACGAAATTATTGAACGAATAAACAAAATTATTCATATTAATAATGTTGATTTTGGAAGACTAAAATTTGTTTTTCGGTTTCTCGAAAATCAAAATAAATTCTTTAGTTTTTTTATCGAACTAATTACTCCTGAAACGGAATTATATAAAACAGGAGCAAAGTTGATAACCGTTGAAGCTCTTCGCGATACGCCGAACGCCAAAATAATTAATCACGGTTTAAGAAATATTGTTAAAACAAAACTTGCCGAGCAAAATGCCTTTGAAGCATTATTGGTTTGCAAAAACGGCAAAATTACCGAAGGAAGCAAATCAAATTTTTTCTTAATAAAAAATAAAAAAATCTTTACTGCTTTTACCCAAAGCGTTTTACCCGGAATTACACGCGATTATGTTTTCAGAATTTGCCGAAAAAACAATATTGAAATTATTGAACAAGATATTTATATTGAAAAACTTAAAGAATTTGATTCTGCATTTATAACAGGAACATCAATTGGAGTTTTGCCTGTAAAACAAATAGAAAACATTGAGTTTTCATTAAGCAACGGCATTTTGAAAACTTTGCAAGACGAATATTTAAAATGTGTTGAAGAATATTTAGGTCGATAAGTTCAGAAACAGTTATAATTATTAGATTTTTGTTTAGTTTTAATTTTCTCGGATTTTTTTTAGAAATTGCTCACTCTAAAATTCAAGTGCCCATTTCCACGCAGGAATAACTGTAAAATCACCCAATAAATCTTCTTGGTTTAAGCTGATAATTATACCTTTTATTGCATTTGCAGCTTTAACGGCATTTTTTAAACCGTCAATTTCTCGTTGCAAATTATTAGGTGTAAGTTTCCAACAAACCTGAACCGCAATATGTTTATTTTCTGAATCTTTAATAATAAAATCGCATTCGCTCACTTCATCTTTATAATATTGAATATCTTTATATTTGGTTCTTAATTGTAAATAAACAGAGTTTTCAAGCATTCTGCCTTTATCTTCCAAAAGTGAAAGGCTGTTTGCTTTTGCCATTCCTGTATCTATACAATAGATTTTTTTTGGGTTTCCTATTTGCTGTTTTATGGAAAATGAAAAACGAGAAACAAATTCTACCAAATAACTTTCTTGTAAGTAATCGCAATAATCAATTGTTGAGCGAACGGATTTAATTTGAAGTATTTTTGTTATATTGTTGTAACTAAATTCTTTGCCGGTATTACTAAGTAAAAACACAGCCAATTTTACAAGAATATGTTCGTTTTTGATATTACGTCTTACTGCTATATCTCTAATAATTATATCTTTCAGAAGGGTTCTTAAATATTCCGGATTTTGTTCAAATAAGTATTCAGGAAATCCGCCTGAAAGTAAATAATCTTCATAACTTTCTCTTCCTTGTTTTTTACCGGTGTATTCCAGAAATTCTGAATATTGAAATGGAAATAATTCTATTTGTTTGTATCTGCCGGTTAAGCGAGTTCCGAGTTCTTTGCTTAGCATACTTGCATTTGAACCTGTTATATAAATGTTTTTTCCTGCTTCGTGTGCTGCACGGGCATATTTTTCCCATTCGGGAATATTCTGAATTTCATCAAAAATAAAAATATTTTTACCGGATTCTTCGGCAATTTTTTCAATTTTATAAAAGTCGTTTACGCTAAATCCTTCCAAACGAGGATCCTCAAAATTTATTGAAATACACGAATCAGAATTTCCTATACTTGTTTTTAATAAAGTACTTTTCCCGCACCTTCTTACACCGGTTATTACAAAAATTCTATTTCCTTTTTTTAGAAAATCAATATTTCTTGATATATATTCCTTGTTGTTTGTATTACCTATCTGCTCAAAAATAACTGTTTTTATTTGTTCTTCTAAAATCATTTTTTTGAAATTTTTCTTCAAAGTTAATACTTTGTATTCTAAATACAAAATATCTTGTATTCTAAATACAAAATATTTTGTTTTGAATTCTTTAAAATTTTCTTTTAGTTTGACGAGCTATGTTTTTAATACTAATACTTAATTTATGTAACACAAAATCCGATTGTCCGGTGAACTTATATATAATGACAATTTCGATACGAAAATAAAATTTAAGTAG
>DZBS01000163.1 GCA_022729995.1 Draconibacterium orientale
TAAACGTTATTTTCTTCAATTAAAAATTAGTAATATAAAGTTATTTGCCTGATTTTTTGAAGGCAAAAAAATAAAAATATATAATGAAAGTAGATAAAAATTTATTAGAAAAATACAATGTTCCGGTTCCAAGATACACAAGCTATCCTCCTGCAAATCATTTCACCGACGAATTTACTCAAGACGAATTTAAGAATATAATTATTGATTCAAATTCAGGAAAACCCGAGCATATTGCTGTATATATTCATATTCCTTTTTGCGAAAAAATTTGTTTTTATTGCGGTTGCAATACTTGCTCGTTAGGTAGCGGAAGTCAGATAAAACCATACATTGAAGCTCTTTTGAAAGAAATTAAAATGGTTTCGCAACATCTTGACAAATCGCGAAAACTAACTCAAATTCATTTTGGCGGTGGAACTCCAAACTCTATTCCTTCAAGCTACATCAATCAAATTATTGAACTTATTTTCGAAGAATTTAACGTTTCGCCCGATGCTGAAATTGCAATGGAATGTCATCCTGCGCATTTAGATAAAAATTATATTAATGATTTGATAAATGCCGGATTTAACAGAATTAGCTTGGGAATTCAAGACTTGAATCTTTCGGTTCTCAAAAATGTAAATCGCGACCCGTCGGCAATGCCCGTTCAAGAAATTATTGATTTATTCAAATCGGCAAAACATAAAATTAATATCAATTTAGATTTTATTTACGGACTTCCCGGTCAAAATGTTGAATCTTTTTCAAAAACTATGAATGAAGCAATTGCTTTAAAACCAGAAAGACTCGTAACTTTTTCTTATGCACATGTGCCGTGGGTTAAGAAAAATCAATTAATTCTGGAAAAGAAAGGTTTGCCTTCGCCCGAACAAAAAGTAGATATGTTTTTAACTGCAACAAGTATTTTAAATGCAAACGGATATAAATCGCTTGGATTAGACCATTTTGTTTTAGAAGAAGATGAGCTGTATAAAGCAATGACAAATAATTCGTTACACAGAAATTTTCAAGGTTATGCAACCCGAGAAAAAACCGGACAAGTTTATGCTTTTGGCGATTCTTCAATTACTCAACTCGATAATGCCTACATCCAAAATGTGAAAGAAATTGATGCTTATATTGATACGGTAAATGCCGGAAATGTGCCTATTGATAAGGGTTACAAAATGAAAAGCGATGAAATTATTATTAGAGAAGTAATCACCCAAATTATGTGTAACATGAAAATTAATTGGGACGAACTTGCAATAATTTTAAATACCGATAAATCGGTTATTAAAAATACTGTTGTTATTGATAATGATATTTTAAAAGAATTTGAAGCCGATAAACTTCTTAGTTTTACCGAAAATGAAATTATTGTTAGCGATTTAGGTTCGCTTTTTATCAGAAATATTGCAGCTTCGCTCGACCCTGCTTATAAAAATCAAATTAACAAATATTCAAAATCTGTTTAATATGGAAAATATACAAACCGAAATTGTAATTATCGGCACCGGAATTACCGGTTTAAGTACAGCATTTTTTCTTCAAAAAAAAGGTTTTAATGTTAAATTGATAGATAAATCAAACAAAACCGGCGGTGTTATAGGAACAATTTCAGAAAACGGATTTGTTTTTGAAACCGGTCCAAACACCGGAGTTCTGGGAAATCCCGAAATTGTTGAACTTTTTGAAGAACTCGCACCAAATGTTACTCTTGCAACTCCCGACAACAATTCAAAAAAACGGTTAATTTGGAAAAAAGGAAAATGGGAAGCTCTTCCTTCCGGATTAATTTCGGCTGTTACAACTCCGCTTTTTACGCTTGGCGATAAATTCAGAGTTTTACTTGAGCCTTTCAGAAAAAAAGGAACAAAGCCTTTTGAATCTGTTGCAGATATGGTTAGACGACGTTTGGGAAAATCGTTTCTCGATTATGCCGTTGACCCTTTTGTTTCAGGAATTTATGCAGGAAATCCGGAATATTTAATAACAGAATTTGCGCTTCCTAAACTTTTTAATTTGGAACATAACTACGGAAGTTTCATAAAAGGTTCTATTGCAAAAGCTAAGGAACCAAAAACCGACAGAGATAAAAAAGCAACAAAAGACGTTTTTTCGGCAAAAGGCGGTTTGCAAAATTTAATTAATGCACTTTCAACAAAAATAGGAAATAATAATATCTATCTAAATTGTAATGAAACTGTTGTTAATGCAAGCAATGAAGGTTATATAGTTTCAATAACTCAAGCTTCGGGCGAGAAAATTATTATTAATACAAAAAAAGTAATTTCAACAATTGGCGGACATGAACTTAAAAATATTTTCCCTTTTATTTCTGAAGAAGAAATTAGTCCGATTTTGAATTTGAGATATGCAAAAGTGGTTCAAGCAGTTGCAGGTTATAAAATTTGGAAAGGAATGAATATTAAATCTTTTGGAGGTTTAGTTCCTACAATTGAAAAACGAAATGTTTTGGGAATACTTTTTCCTTCTTCAATTTTTGAAGGCAGAGCACCGGAAAACGGAGCTTTAATTTCTGCATTTATGGGCGGAATTAATAAACCCGAACTTATTGATAAATCTGACGAAGAAATTACCAAAATTGCTATTGACGAAATAAAAAATATGCTTAAAGTTTCCGAAGAACCCGATTTATTTAAAATTTTCAGATATCAGCAAGCAATTCCGCAATATGAAAAATCTTCTTTAGAAAGATTTAAAGCAATTAACGATATTCAAAATAAATATAAAGGAATAATTTTGGCAGGAAATATCCGCAACGGAATTGGAATGGCCGACAGAGTTAAACAAGCTTTTGATATTTCCGGCGAATTATATTTATGATTAAAAAAGCTGTAATATTAGTAAATGTGGGAACTCCCGACAAACCTGAAGTAAAGTTTGTTCGGAAATTCCTTTTTAGTTTTTTGAATGATAAAAGAGTTATAGATTTGAATCTGATTCTCAGAAAAATTTTGGTTAACCTAATTATTGTTCCTTTCAGAGCACCAAAATCTTCAAAATCATATAAAATTCTATGGACAGAAAAAGGTTCTCCAATAACTTTATATTTGAAAAATATTGTAGAAAAATTACAACTTAATTTGGGAAAAGAAGTTTCTGTATTTGGAGCAATGCGATATGGAAATCCTTCATTGATTAAGCTTTTACGAAAAATTAAAGCTCAAAAATTTGACGAAATTTTTATATTTCCCTTATTTCCGCAATATGCTTCTTCAACAACCGGAACTGTTTTTGAATTTGTAATGAATGAAGTGAAAAATTGGAATGTTATTCCGAAAATTATTTTTCAAAATCAATTTTATTCACACCCCGATTTTATAAATATTTTTTCTGAAAAAATTAAAGAATATAATCACGAAAATTTCGATAAAATAATATTTTCATATCACGGATTACCGTTAAATCATTTAACAAAAATTCACCCCGAAACTGATGTGAATAATTGCTCATGCGAAACAGAAATGCCTGAGAACGGAAATTTCTGTTACAAAGCTACATGCTACGAAACTACTCGGTTAATTGCAGAAAAATTAAACCTGAAACCCGAAAATTATTTGGTTTCTTTTCAATCACGATTAACAAAAAATTGGCTTAGTCCGTTTACCGATAAAACAATTGAAGAACTTGCAAAAAACGGAAATAAGAAAATTTTGCTTGTTTCTCCGGCCTTTGTTGCCGATTGCTTAGAAACAATTGTAGAAATTGAACATGAATATGCAGAACTTTTCAAAAAATTTGGAGGTGAAGAACTCGTTCTTGTAAAAAGTTTAAATGATGATGAAAAATGGATTTTTGCAATTAAAAATATTCTTAACTTGTAAGAGATTTTAGTTTATAATTTTAATTTTTCATAAATGAATAATTCAACTTTTCTTTTAAACAGACATTTTAAATTCTTTTCATTAGTATTAATGTTGTCTTTGTTTTTAACAACAGCGAACTCTCAAACTACAATAATTATAAAGAAAATTCCAAAGAATACGCCTTCTTCCGAAGAAATATTTATTGCCGGAAATTTTAATGAATGGAATCCTTCTTCCGATAAAATGATTAAAAACGAAAACGGAAATTATTCATTTACCGTTAATAATTTCTCCGGAAATATCGAATTTAAAATTACCAGAGGAAATTGGTTAACAGTCGAATGTAACTCAAATGGAAAAGATATTGCCAACAGAAATTTCAATCCAAAAGAAAAAAATATTGTCGAAATTAATGTTAAAGCATGGAAAGATACTTTTAAACAAATAGGAGAAAAGAGCATATTTTCAAAAAATATTTTTGTTTTTGATGAAGTGATGAGAATTCCTCAACTAAAAAGAGTAAGAAGAATTTGGATTTATTTACCTCCGGATTATTCAAGTTCAGGTAAGAGATATCCTGTTTTATATATGCACGACGGTCAGAATTTGTTTTTCAACGAAACATCTTTTCTTGGAGAATGGGGAATTGATGAATCTTTAAATAAAATATCTGCACAACAAAAAAAATGTTGTATTGTTGTGGGAATTGATAACGGCGGACAAAAAAGATTGGACGAATACACTCCTTGGAATAATCCAAAACACGGCGGAGGAGAAGCCGATAAATATGTTCAGTTTATAGTTGAAACTCTAAAACCAAAAATCGACAGTTCGTTCAGAACGCTTAAGAATAGAGAAAATACAGCAATTGGAGGATGCTCGCTCGGCGGATTAGTAACATTATACGCAGGCACAAAATATAACGATGTTTTTTCAAAATTACTTGTTTTCTCGCCTGCACTTTGGATAAATGATTCTTTAATTTGCGATTTTGTTCAGAAGAAAGATTTTGAACCAAACACAAAAATTTACATAGTAACCGGTGGAAACGAAGGTGAAGAAATGATTAACGACAATAAAAAAATAGAAAAAATTCTTAAGGAAAAAGGATTTACCGATAAAAATTTAAAATCGTTAATTGTTCCCGGTGGTTATCACAACGAAATTTTTTGGAGAAAAGAATTTCCCGATGCTTTTCTTTGGCTTTTTGAATAAAAATTTTTGTGTTACTGTGTTAGAAACCAATGGCTTTGCTTAAAAATATTAATTTTTATGAATTAAGGTCAATGGTCAGCTAAGATATGTGTTTGGCTTGCATTTGTTTAATCAGTTTCAATATCAAGTGCTTTTGTCAAACGTTTTTTTAATTATAGATAAATATCATCTGAAATAGTTCCAAGTTCACCTGTAAATATTGACTTTTCAAGTGTTGCAAGCTTATCCATTTTAAAAACAGATGTTTTCTTTAATCCTGTTTGATTAAAGTCTTTATGTGTTGTTTCTAAAATGTAATCCGTTTCTTTTGGGATTTCAGGTATCACAGAAGAAATGAATGAAACAATTACGTCGGGTTAACCTTCTGTTACTTTTGAAATAATTATTGCCGGTCTTCTTTTAGAAGAACTTAAATCAGTAAATGGAAATTTTGTTAAAACGATTGTCTTTTTGTCCATACTAATACTTGATTTTTAGGTCTTCATCGGAATAAATATCTTCTTCAACAGCATTTAGAAAATCAAATGATTTACCTTTTGTTAATAATTGTTGTATTTCATAATTTGATATTTCTATTTCGTCTGTCTTTACGGAATATTTTATCAAATATTTAGAAATATCGGTTTCTATTTTATCAACAAAAGTAATTATCACAAATTGCGGTTTGCTATTCTCAACTTCTAAATCGTCAAAAAAATGAATATTATTACCTTCATAAATAGCTCTAACACTACGCATATTTTTATATTTTAAAT
>DZBS01000045.1 GCA_022729995.1 Draconibacterium orientale
TTTAATTTTGCCGGAAAGGGTCTTAAAATTGAAGAAGTTATTGAAAAAAGTCCACTTAAATTTACTAAAAAAGAAATTAAACCCGGATTTATTATCGAAAAAATTGACGGAATTGAAATAACACCCGACAACGATTATTACCAACTTCTTAATCAAAAGGTTGATAAACCGGTTTTACTTTCATTTTACAATCCCGAAAAAAATGAACGTTGGAATGAAATTATTAAACCAATTTCTGCCGGAAAACTCAATCAACTTTTATATGAACGTTGGGTCGAAAAAAGAAGACAAGAAACATACAAACTTTCAAACGGAAAAATTGGTTATATTCACGTTCAAGGAATGAACAGCCAAAGTTTTAGAACAATTTATTCCGATTTAATGGGAAAAGAATTTAATATGGACGCCGTTGTTGTTGACACACGCTACAATCACGGAGGTTGGCTTCACGACGACCTTACAACTCTTTTGGACGGAACAAAGTATATTGATTTTGTTCCTCGCGGTCAAGATTTTGGATTTGACCCGATTAATAAATGGGTGAAACCTTCTGTTGTGCTTGTTTGCGAAGGAAATTATTCCGACGGACATGCTTTTCCGTTTGCATACAGAGCATTGGAACTCGGAAAAATTGTTGGAATGCCGGTTCCCGGAACAATGACTGCAGTTTGGTGGGAAACTTTATTAGACAAAACTCTATTTTTTGGAATGCCGCAAGTCGGTGCACGAGATTTAAGCGGTAAATTCCTCGAAAATCAACAATTAGAACCCGATTTTAAAGTTTTTAACGATTACAACGAACTGCTAAAAGGTAATGATTTGCAGCTTAAAAAAGGCGTTGAAGTGCTGCTGAAAAAGAACTAATTAACTCTATAAACTAAATTAGTCTATTCTAAAAGCCAAAAAAAAGCTGTCATTTCAACTGAAGGGAGAAATCTATTACTAGCACATTAATCCGAAGATTTCTCCCTTTGGTCGAAATGACAAAAAAATTGTTTTTAAAAAACAGCTCTCAAACTAATTCCGCCGGTGTGGATAATTTTGTTTTCATTGCTTTTCCTGCCGGAATAATTTACGCTCATTTGAATATCGCCCAAAAGCTTTTTTGTAAAATCTATTTTCCAAATAAAATTATCACCGGAATTCAATCCTTCAATCATTTCGTAAGACACAGCTGAGTTACTGTTTCCTTCAAAATTGATTTTAATATATTTGAAAGAAACTTCGATATTTCCGGCATTTTTCATAAAACTGTGAACTATTTGTGCTTCGCTTTCAAACAATTTTAAATTTTCAATTCCTAAAATATTTTGTTTTTCCGATTCTCTTATTTTTATCGGAATTGTAGATTTCTCGCCTATTTTAAAGACTGTTGTAAAATTTATTTCTTTAAAATTGATATTATAATTATTTTCTTCAAAATACTGCGAACCAAATAAACTGTTACCTTTTTTATATTCCAAAGTAATTTTAATTATTTTAAAATCTTTTGTAAAAGAAAAGGCATTTTGTTCTATGTTTCTTGAATCTATTCCGTTGGTAAGCAATATTTTATTTCCGGTTTTTCGGTAATTATATTCAACAAAAAAGCTTCTGTTTCGGGTTGAAAAACTTAAATTATTTCTAAAAACTGAATTCTCAGAAATTAACATAGAGTCGGTTAAAAGTTGAATATAATCAAACCCGTTTGCCTCAACTTTTCTTCCGCCCGAAAAAGACATTGAATTTGCAAACATCGACAAAAGTTTTGAACTGAAATTTTCTTCTTTAAATATTTTATTAAACTTCAAATTAAGTGTTTCCGAAAAATCAATTTTTAAAACATCAATATAATAGTCTGTTAATAAAGCAATTTTAATATATTTTGCTTCATCGGAAAATTCTGCTTTCACAAATTCGTTGATTTCTTTTTGTCCGTTTTCATTAAAATCTTTCCACGCAAAAATACCGTTTCCGGCTTGAACTTCAATGTAGCTGTATTCTTTGGCCGATTCGCTTCCCGAACCTAAATCGGTAAAAAACGAATTGACGATAAATCCGTTAAAGATATTTGAAGTGTGTGAAATTCGTCCTAAAAATGTTTTATCGTTTGGTAAATCTGAACCGTTTGAATAGCTTAATTTTCTGTATGTTGAAGAAAATATTAAAGAATTTTTCGGATTTTTAATTAAATTCATTTCAATTTTAAAATCCGAAGAATTTGAATAATAAGTTAAATTATTGCCATCGCTCAAAAAATCTTCTCTGTTTGCGTATTGAAACAAAACTGAATTTCCGTTTTTAAAACTATAACTCACAAAAGGTTCTATTTTATTGAACCGATATGATTTTTCAATGATATTTTTTAAATCAATATCTTCAGAAAAAACATTTCTTTCGCCCGAATTTTTTAAGCCAAAAGTGAATGTTTTAATTTTCTGATTGTAAAGAAAATTGTATTTGATAAAATCTGAATAAATTGAAGTGTCTTCGGAGTTCATTTTTTCGGCAGACAACGAAATTTTAAATGTTTTTTTATTGATTTCAGCAGAAAAAGAATTTTTATTTGCTGAGTATAAATCTTTTAACTGAAATCTGTCGAAATTATATGACATTTTAAGGTTTTTGCCCAAAGAATATTCCAAACCAGAATTAACGAAAAGCTCATTTTCCGAAAAATTTGAAGTACTCAAATTCCAATCTCTGGCAAATTCCGGAATTCTAAATTCCTCAAAAGCTCTAAAGTTTTTGTCGATATAAATTAAATTTCCCTTTAGTTTTAAACCGGATTTTGATGAATCGTTTGAAATAATGTTTTGCAAAAAGCTCGTTTTTATTGAATATCCGTTATTATTTCCATCATTAATATTTGAAAATAAATTCAAATCGTTTTGACTTAAAGCAGTTTCAAAATTATATTCTCCTGTTTTTGATTTGAAATTTCCGCCGGCTGAAATCATTTTCTTTTTTTGAGGTGCAATCAGCAATTTTACCGGTTCATAATTGCCTTGCATTTTGCCTTGAACGGGCGCAATCCATTCAAAAATTCTTCCGTTTACGGCACTAATTTTCTGAACATAATTTCCGTTTCCTTCGCCCAAATTGCTAAAACCCAAAACAAATTTTTCACCCGAATAATTTTCAGAAACATAAACATATATATTCGAGTAAATTATACTGTTTACAAGAGAATCCGTTCTTTTATAAAAAATATTTCCGCTATAATTTTCATCGGGAACGTTAACATTTTCGATAAAAGCATTTGAAATATCATCGCCCGAATTTGAAAGAATTTGCTTTTGCGAATCGGTTAATTCTTGTTGCAAAGGTTGGTTTTTTGAATCAAATTCCGACAAATAATTTATGTAAAAATTTGATTTATTGAAAGATAAATTATTGAACGAAGCAGTTATAAAACTTGTATAATTCATTTCGGAATACTGAAATTCGGCAATAATTCTGCTATCTTTTGTAATTATATTTTTTGAAGTGAAAGTAATTTCTGCCGAATTATAATCAATCACATAATCGTTTTCTGAGCCTCTTTCCAAAATTTTTCCGTCTAAATAAATTCTTTCCGAGCTTGAAATAACAAAAATATAACTCTCGCCCGAAGCTCCTGAAAGTCTGTATGGACCTTGATTTCCTTCGATTCCCGGAATTTCCTTTCTGTTAAATTTTCCTTTGGAAACAGCACCCAAAAGACTTGAATTTATTTTAAGTTTTGACTTACTTTTAATTTCGGTTTCAAAATTTATTCCTTGAACATTTTTACTCGAATTAAGAAAATATCCCGTTGGTTTTTGTATTTGAAAATCGCCCAATGTCAGCGAAGTTTTATCGGAAAAAACTTTGATAAATATTTTGTCAAATTCTCTTAAATTTTGCGTGCTGCCGTCGGCTTGCAAAGGAATTTTATTATCGGAAACCGCTCCGAGAATTGAAATATCAGGACTTAATTTTCCGGAAATTTGCAAATTCATATCGGAATTTACACTCGCATTTTGATTATTTCCGGCCATAATTCCTCGCGAAATACTTCCCGATTTTATAATTTCGGAGTTATTAAAATCATTTTTTTCAGATTCGCCTTTTTCGGTTTTATTTATATTGATATTGCTTATTCTGCTTGAATCGTAGAACTTATTTTGCGAATATTCTTTAAACAAATTTTCGGGAAAAACTTGATATTTTATCAATATTGAATCTTCAATTTTTTCTTTTAAAATTAGAATTGATTTTTGATAATTAACAGAATATTTTTCGGGCAAAATCAATTTGTTTTTTGAAAATATTTTAACCGAATTAGGAATAATTTTTAAACTGTCAATCTGAATTGTATCGTTTTCAATAAATAAAATTTTAGTTCTAAAATGCGATATTTGTTGGGCATTTGAAAAAAATCCAAGCAAAATTAGTATCAATATAAAAAAATATTTTTTCAAAAAAGAAGAAGTTTTTAATATGCTTTATCACTAATTTATTAAAACAAAAATTAAATTCTTAATATTGCATATTAATAATAAAAATAAGCATTTGCAAAACAAAAAAAAGATATTGATTTATATTGATTGGTTCGTTCCTGCATTTAAAGCCGGCGGACCTGTGCGTTCTGTCGAAAATATTGTAAATCGCTTTGCGGATAAATTCGATTTTTTAATTATTACTTCCGACCGTGATTTGGGCGATTTAAAAGCTTTTGAAAATATTGAAACAAATAAAATTATTGAAAGAAACGGATTTAAAATCACTTACTTGAGTCCCGAAAAACAAAACTATAATTACTTGAAAAATCTTATAAAAACGAGGGAATTCGATACAGTATATTTCAACAGTTTGTTTTCGGTAAAATTTACTTTATTGCCATTATTTTTGACAAAGAAAATAAAGAAAAACTCCAAAATTATTCTCGCACCGCGAGGAATGCTCGGAAAAGGTTCGTTGGAAATAAAAAGCTTTAAGAAGAATCTATTTTTGAAACTTGCAAAACTTGTGGGTTTATTTAAAAATATTACTTGGCATGCAACGAATAGTGTTGAAATTGAGAATATTAAAACTTATTTTTCATCAAAAGCAAATATTGTTTTGGCTTCAAATTTACCCGACAAAACTAAAGATTTTTACAAAAGAGAATTTTTTGATACCTTGAAATTGGTTTGCATTTCGCGAATTTCAAAAATTAAGAATATCCGGTTTGCAATTGAAATTCTTACAAAAGTAAAAACCGAGAAATCAATTGTTTTTGACATTTTTGGACCTGAAGAAGACAAAAATTATCTTGAAAAATGTATTGAAGAAACACAAAATTTACCCGAAAATATTCAAGTTAATTTCAAAGGAATAGTTGCTCACGATAAAATCCAAGAAACTTTAAAAAACTACAATTTTTTACTTTTCCCAACTCAACATGAAAATTTCGGGCATACAATTTTTGAATCATTTTCTTCGGGTTTGCCTGTTATCATTAGCAAAAATACACCATGGCAAAATCTTGAAGAAAAAAATATAGGGTTTGATATTGACTTATCGGAAAAAGAAACATTTGTGAAAACAATAGAAAATATTTGTAAATTTTCTTTGGAAAAATACAATGAAATGTCTTTTGAAACATTTAATTTTGCGGTGAAATTCAGTTCCGACGAACAAATAATTAAACAAACACAAAAACTATTCGAAGATGAATAACTCATTAGATTTATCAAAATACGAGAACTCTTGGTATAAAACCGGAAGAAATTTCTTTATAAGAATTTTATGGTATTATTCAAATTTGTTATTCATTAAAAACCCATATTTCATATTTTCAAAATTAAAAATAAATATTTTAAGACTTTTCGGTGCAAAAATTGGCAAAAATGTTTTAATAAAACCTTCGGTAAATATCAAATATCCTTGGAAACTGAAAATTGGAAATAACACATGGATTGGCGAAAATGTTTGGATTGATAACTTGGATTTTGTAGAAATAGGAAACAATGTTTGCATTTCGCAAGGAGCATTTTTACTTTGCGGAAATCATAATTATAAAAAATCAACTTTTGATTTAATAGTTGAAAAAATTACACTTGAAGACGGAGTTTGGATTGGAGCAAAATCAATAGTTACGCCCGGTTGTTTATGCAAAACACATTCCGTATTGTCTACGCTTTCCGTTGCGGGAAAAATTCTTGAAGAATATACAGTTTATAAAGGAAATCCGGCAATTCCGATAAGAAAAAGAGAAATAAACGAATAAAATTTAACGTGAAAATTTCAATTATTACAGCCACATATAATTGCGAAAAAACAATTGAAGACGCAATAAAATCTGTTTCGGAACAAGACTTTCCGAATATAGAACATATAATTATCGACGGAGCCTCAACCGACAAAACACTTGAAGTTATTAACCAAAATTCTGACCGAATTTCAATATTAATAAGCGAACCCGACAAAGGAATTTACGATGCTCTAAACAAAGGAATCTCAAAGGCAACAGGCGATTACATCGGTTTTTTACATGCCGACGATATTTATAATTCAAAAACCGTTATTTCAGAAATTGTTGAGATTTTGAACAAAGAAAATTCAGATTCATTATATGCTGATTTGC
Organism: Draconibacterium orientale; assembly: GCA_022729995.1. Taxonomy (GTDB): domain Bacteria; phylum Bacteroidota; class Bacteroidia; order Bacteroidales; family JAADGE01; genus DZBS01. The sequence goes on from DZBS01000045.1 coordinate 6,572, forward strand.
AATATGTTTCTAAAAATAACACCGCTAAAATTATCAGATATTGGAAATCCGGAATATTTGAGATTAATAAATTAAAAAACGGTTGGATGCCGCCACACCCAACTTTCTTTGTAAAAAAAGAAATATATGAAAGATTTGGATTTTTTGATACAAATTTCAAAATTTCGGCAGATTACGATATTATTCTGCGTTTTCTCGGAAAACACAAAATATCAACATCTTACTTTCCAAAAACAATTATTAAAATGAGAGTTGGCGGAGAAAGTAACAGAAGTTTTAAAAATATCAAACTAAAAATGGAAGAAGACCTTAAAGCTTTGAAAAAAAATAACATAGGCTCAATTATTTCACTATTGTTAAAAAATATTTCAAAAATTCCTCAACTTTTCAGTCGTAATAATTAACTTTACAAAAAATGCCCCTAAATGATTGACGAATCTACAATTCAAAAGATATTTGATGCTGTTAATGTTGTTGAAGTAATTCAAGATTTTGTTTCGCTAAAAAGAGCCGGAACAAATTATAAAGGAATGTGCCCTTTTCACGACGAAAAAACTCCTTCATTTGTAGTTTCTCCCGCAAAAGGAATATACAAATGCTTCGGTTGCGGAGCTGCCGGAAACTCCGTGAAATTTGTAATGGATCACGAAAAATTCTCTTATGCCGAATCACTAAGATATTTGGCTAAAAAATATAATATCGAAATAATTGAAAAAGAAATTAGCGGAAAAGAAGCTGAAGAAAAAAAGGAAAGAGAAAGCCTGCTTATTGTTAATGAATTTGCAAAAAACTATTTTATTTCACAAATGAATGAATCCGGCGAAGGAAAAAGCATTGCTTTGCCATATTTTACCGAAAGAGGATTTAAGATATCAACTATTGAAAAATTTGAATTAGGTTGGAGTCCGTCAAAAAAAGATTCACTCACAAAAACAGCAATCGAGAAAGGATATAAAATTAATTTCCTGCAAACCGTAGGATTAACAATTACTAAAGAAGAAACAAATTACAGTTTCGACAGATTTGCCGACCGCGTTATTTTCCCAATTCATTCTCTGGCTGGAAAAATCATTGGTTTTGGAGGAAGAACATTGCGTGCCGATAAAAATATTGCAAAATATCTTAATTCACCAGATTCTGAAATTTATAATAAATCCAAAATTTTATACGGATTATTTTTCGCAAAGAATTCAATTATTAAACACGATAAATGTTTTATGGTTGAAGGATACACCGACGTAATTTCTATGCATCAATCCGGAATAGAAAACGTTGTTGCTTCGTCGGGAACTTCACTTACCGAAAGTCAAATAAAACTTGTAAGAAAATTTACAGAAAACCTCACAATTATTTACGACGGCGACTTTGCGGGAATAAAAGCATCGCTCAGAGGAATAGATATGGTTTTGTCGGAAGGAATGAATGTTAAAATTGTTCTTCTTCCGGAAGGTGAAGATCCTGATTCTTTTTCCAAGAAACTAAAATTTGACGATTACCAAAAATATATTGACGAGAATGAACAAGACTTTATAAAGTTTAAAACGAAATTGCTTTTGGAAGATGCACAAAACGACCCTGTAAAAAGAGCCGGCGTTATTTCGGATATTGTTAAATCCATATCTGTAATAAACGATTCGATTTTACGTGCCGAATATATTAAAGAATGCAGTTCTATTATTAAAATCAGAGAAGAAGATTTATACTCCGAAGTAGCAAACAAAATTAGCGATAAATTTGGAAAACAAGTCGGCTATCAACCGGACAGGAAACAAGCTATAAAACAAAACTTTGCGGTAAAACAATCAAAATCTTCTTATGACCCGATTGAAAAAGAAATAATATATTACCTGCTCAATTTTGGAACATTTAGTATTTGCATAAATCACGAAACAAAAGAAAAACAATCGGTTGCCGAATATATTACTTCTCAAATTATTCACGAAGAACTTGAATTTACAAATAATATTTACAATATAATTTTTGACGACTGTGCAAAACTTATTGCTCAAAACAAAAAAGTTGATTCGGCATATTTTGCATTGCACCAAGATCCCGAAGTTAGTAACGTTATTTCGGATATTATAAGTCCTGAACCCGAATTAAGCAGAATTTGGACTAAAAACGGTGCGTCTCCGGAAAACATTGAGAATAAAATTGAAACAAATGTTCCTTTAATTATTGATAAATTCAAATTAAAAAACATTCAGTTTAGAATTGAAAGTTTGCTTCAAGAAATAAAAAACATTGAACCGGGAGATAATTCCGGAAAACTGTTAGAGCTTTTGAATACTCTTAAACCATTGGACGATTATAAGAAAGCACTTACAGAACATACAGAAAAATCAGCATTACTATAAAAAAACACCTCGTGAAATAATTCACAAGGTGTCTAATCAATAACCATGAAAAGTGGGCCAACAGGGACTCGAACCCCGGACCCCCTGATTATGAGTCAGATGCTCTAACCGGCTGAGCTATTAGCCCTCACTTTCAAAAGTGTTTGCAAAAGTAAAAATATTTTTCAAATAACAACAAAAAATAAATATTTTTTTATTGATTTTGAATATTTTTATTTCTTAATAAAAGTTGCCGACATGTTGTCGTAGTTCAAATAGTAATTACCTTTCTTTAAATTTGAAACATCAATTTTACTGCTTGTTCCTTTTCTAACCAATGAACCGTAATAATTATATATTTCATAATCTGTTACTGCCGAAAATATAATATCTTTTGTAACAATTTTTCCGTTTCCGGGAGTAAATGTAACTTCGGCTATTAAACTCATAAATTTGGCTTCGGCGGAAATATTTGGTTTATTACTGTAATCTGTTTGCTTTACTCTAAATTTATTTATTCCGGAGTGAAAATCGACTTTTGTAGAGTATGTCTTTTTATCGGGAGTTCCTTTTCCGGGAACGGTTCCAATTTTTCTCCATTTATTCCACCTAAATTCTTCTACCTCAAAATCAAGAACGCCTTTTTCATTTGTAGTTGCCCATTTCAAAATACCTGTCTTATCAACTGTTATATATTGAATAATATATGTGCTTTTAGGTTTTAAAACTTCGGGATTTAATATTTTAGGTAAACATCCGTCTTTATATATAATTTCAACAATTATTTTATCGCCAACATGTAAGTCTAAAGAAGAAAAATCAATTTCAAAAGCGCTTGAGTTTATTTCATCTGTTGTAACTTGCCCGTTTACTCTCACTTCCGAAACGCAAAAGCCAATACCGGAAGATGAAAACGGATTCATTACATATAAATTTTCGCCTCTGTAAATACCTTCTACAGACATTTTTAGTGCATAAGAACTTGTGTTTATAACAAATAATGCAATAAAAAGACTTAGAATATTTATACAACGATATTTATTTATATTTAAACTTAAAAACATACTTTATTTTTTATGCAAAGATAATCTATGCGAAGAAAGAATAAAAACCAAAAATTATATTTTTTTTTTGATAAATCATTTATCTTTTTTTATAAGCATAAGTAATTCTTCAACAGCTTCGTTTTCCGGGATATTCCTTTTAACAACTTCTTTGCCTTTGTATAAATTTATTTTTCCGGGCAGTGAACCAACATAACCGTAATCGGCATCGGCCATTTCTCCCGGACCGTTAACAATACATCCCATTATTCCAATCTTTAACCCGACAAATTCCTGCGTTTTTTCTTTTATTTTTGCAGTTGTTTCTTCTAAATCAAAAAGTGTTCTTCCGCATGAAGGACATGAAATATATTCTGTTTTACTGGTTCTTGCTCTGCATGCTTGCAATATTGAATAAGATGTGTTAACAATTTTTTTGTTGTTTTCTGATTTTGATTTCAGATAAACTCCGTTACCAAAACCGTCGATAAAAACAGTTCCGGTTGATGAAGCGGTTTCTACTAAAAATTTATCACCGTTGTTGTTATTTTCATATTTTAAAACTACCGGATTCTCTATTTTATTATGCAATAACAAATAAAAAACTTGTCGAGCAAAATGTAACGGGCTTTTGGTTTTATTCAAATTTAATATGAAAACTGTTTTTTGGTCTGACGATAATTTACTTAACTGTAAATCATTCACAAAACTTTCATCAGCCTCAACAAAATTTAATTCGTCCGACTTGTTATTAGAGTCATTATATTCTGTATAAGAAAAATATGGATATGTATTTTCTATACTTTTATAATTATCAAATTTAACAATTATTGGCGAGCCGGAATTAATATTTGGCAATATTTTTTCTTCAACAAAAATAAAATCGGCAAATAATGTGTTTTTATTAACAATATTATTTTCTTCAGAATAATCTGCAATTACAACCGGAAGATTATCTCCTCCAATATTTTTAACTGCAAAAGTTTTTCTCTTAATGAAATCAAAAATTCCTATTTCGGGAAGTTGTGAGTTTTGAAATAGATTCGAATCTACTTCAAATTTCATGTCGGACAATAATTTAGCAACAGGTAATTCGTTCTCGGGCTTTTCTGTAAGTGAAACTCTAATTGTATCGCCAATTCCGTCGGCTAAAAGTGATGATATTCCAATTGCCGATTTTATTCTGCCTTCATCATAGTTTCCGGCTTCGGTAACTCCTAAATGAATTGGGAAATTCATTCCTTCGTCGTTCATTGTTTTCACAAGAAGACGTGTGGCATGAATCATAACAATCGGATTACTTGCTTTCATGGATATTACAACATCAAAGAAGTTTTCGGAAACACAAATTCGCAGAAATTCCATTGTTGACTCAACCATTCCCAATGGTGTATCTCCATATTTGCTCATTATTCGGTCGGAAAGCGAACCGTGATTTGAACCTATTCTAATAGCAACTTTATTCTTCTTACAAATATTAATAAGCGGAACAAAGTTTTCTTTAATTTTATCTATTTCGTTTGTATATTCTTCGTTTGTATATTCAAAATGTTCAAAACGTTTTTTATCGATATAATTTCCCGGATTTACACGAACTTTATCTACAATTCCGGCAGCAGTTTCGGCGGCTTTCGGACTAAAATGAATATCTGCAACTAAAGGAACGTTTATTCCTTTATCTTTCAATTTACTTTTTATTTCAGACAGTAATTCGGCATCTTTAAAAGTTGGAGCAGTTATTCTTATATATTCCGAACCTGATTTGTATAAACTTATACATTGTTCGACAGTTGCATCAACATCAGATGTTTTTGTATTTGTCATTGATTGAATTCTAACAGGATTTTCTCCGCCGAGTTCAATGCCTCCAATATTTACTGTTTTTGAATTTCTTCTGAAATATGATACCAAACTTTTATTATACATTTTAATCTGCATTTTTATCATAAGTATCTTTACTTACTTCTTTTATTTCGATAACTTTTCTTAGTTTCATATTCATAACTTCCATTATCAAAGAGAAAAATACTGCAAAATAAATATACCCTTTTGGCACATCGATATGAACGCCTTCTAATACAAGCATAAATCCTATCAATATTAAAAAAGATAATGCAAGCATTTCCAATGTTGGATGACCCGCTATATAGTCGGCAATTCTTCTTGCAAAAACCATCATTACAATCATTGCAATTACAACGGCAACAACCATTGCATAAATATCTTCGGTTATACCTACTGCTGTTAGAATCGAATCGAAAGAAAATACAATATCCAATGCAATTATAAGCATTATTGTTCTAAATGCAGATTGCTTTTTAATTGGTGCATGGCTTTCCGATTTTACTTCCATTTTATGATGTATTTCGGATACACTTTTACCCAACAAAAATAATCCGCCCACGGCCAATACTAATTCCCTTACTCCTATTGAATGCCAAATATAATATACCGATTTAAAGAAATCCTTTTCTTGTTCGAGTTTCAATAAAACCTCTTCTCTTGTCATTCCGTCAATAGGAAAAAACGGTGCAACCAAATGATGTATCATCCAAGCTATTGTTATCAATAATAAAACTCTAAATATCAAAGCTAAAGATAATCCTAAAACTCTTGCTCTGTTTCTTTCTTTTTCGGGAAGGTGATTTGTTACTATTGAAACAAATATTATATTATCAACTCCCAAAACAATCTCTAAAAAGACTAAAGTAATTAATGCTATGACAAATTCCATAATGTTTATTTTTATTATAAATTGATTTTTTGTAAAATTAGAAAATTTTTAACGAACAGATACGTTAATTCATTAACAATTTTTAAAACAAAAGCATATATTTGTAATTAATTAAATTTATACTGAAAATATAATGTCTCTTCAAGCAATTAACATAACAAAATTATACGGAACTCAAAAAGCTCTCGACAATGTAAGTTTTGAAATTAAAACAGGTGAAATAGTAGGATTTCTCGGACCAAACGGTGCAGGTAAATCTACAATGATGAAAATTATTACCGGTTTTATTTCTAAAGACAGCGGAAATGTTATTGTTAACGGTATTGATATTGACAAAGATATTTTTCTTACTAAAAAACAAATCGGTTACTTACCCGAACATAATCCGCTTTATCTTGATATGTATGTGAAAGAATATTTAAGTTTTATTGCAAAAATATTTTATACAAAAGGCGATATCAAAACTAAAGTTAACGATATTATTGAACTTACCGGACTTTCTCTCGAAAAAAATAAACAACTGAAAGCTCTGTCAAAAGGATACAGACAAAGAACCGGACTTGCTGCAGCTCTTATTCATAATCCTGATGTATTAATTCTCGACGAACCTACAACCGGACTCGATCCAAATCAAATTATTGAAATGAGAGAGCTTATTTCAAAAGTGGGAAAAGAAAAAACAGTACTTCTTTCTACACACATTATGCAAGAAGTGGAAGCTATTTGCGACCGTGTTATCATTTTAGATAAAGGAATTATTGTTGCCGATAATCCTGTTAATAAAATTAAAGATTTGAGCAGTAAAAAAACCGATACTATTGTTGTTGAATTTAACTTATCCACTCAAGAAGAACTTCTTACAAAAATTAAAGGTGTTTCAAAAGCATTAAAGATTAACGAAACTTCTTGGGCAATAGAATCTGTAAACGAAGAAGATATTAGACCAGAAATTTTTAACTTTGCCGTTAAAAACAATCTAATTGTGCTTTCAATGCAAAAGAAAGAAAAAAGTATTGAAGATATTTTTATCGAACTAACAAATAAGAAACCCGAATAACTGCTTAATATATTGATAATAACCTAAATTATTCTAAATAACACAACTATATTGATACAAAAAAAACTAATAAACTTTTGCATTTAACAAAATATTCAATTACGTTTGCCGGGTCAGTGGAAAAATTTGATTGATTGCAACCACAAAAAAAAATGCTAAATGCAATACTTTCGTTTTCTTCCCTCTCACATTGTATTCTTAAATAATTTTATAATATGTCATACTTATTCACATCAGAATCGGTGTCGGAAGGACATCCCGATAAAGTCTCGGATCAAATATCCGATGCAATCTTAGACGAGTTTTTAAAACAAGACCAAGAATCAAAAGTTGCTTGCGAAACTCTCGTAACAACCGGACTTACAGTTATCAGCGGCGAAGTAAAATCTACAGGTTGGGTCGACGTGCAAACTGTTGCACGCGAAGTTATTAATGAAATTGGTTACACTAAAGCCGAATATAAATTCGACGGCGATTCGTGCGGTGTTATTTCAACTATTCACGAACAATCGGCCGATATTAACCAAGGTGTTGAAAGAGATAGCGAGGAAGAACAAGGTGCAGGAGACCAAGGAATGATGTTTGGTTATGCAATTGACCAAACCGACAATTATATGCCGGTTCCTATTGAACTTTCACATCTTATTCTTAAAAAACTTTCGGAAATTAGAAGAATCGGTGCACAAATGAAATATTTACGCCCCGACTCAAAATCGCAAGTTACCGTTGAATACGACGACAACGGAATGCCCGTTAAGATTAACACTATTGTTGTTTCAACCCAACACGACGATTTTCTTAAACCCGAACAAGGTAAATCGCAAAAGGAAACAGATAAATTGATGTTGGATACTATTTTCAACGATGTTAAAAACATTCTTATTCCTGAAGTTAAAAAGAACTTACCCGCACGCTTACAAAAACTTTTCGATAACGATTACAGACTGCTTGTGAACCCTACAGGTAAATTCGTTATTGGCGGACCTCACGGCGATACAGGTTTAACAGGGCGTAAAATAATTGTAGATACTTACGGCGGAAAAGGCGCACACGGCGGCGGAGCATTCTCCGGTAAAGATTCATCAAAAGTTGACCGCTCGGCAGCTTATGCAGCAAGGCACATTGCCAAAAACATGGTTGCCGCAGGTGTTGCAACAGAAGTTCTTGTTCAAGTTGCTTATGCTATTGGCGTTGCCGAACCTGTAGGTTTATATGTTAATACTTACGGCACTGCAAAGGTAAAAATGAACGACGGCGAAATAGCTAAAAAGATTAACGAGATATTTGATATGAAACCTGCGGCTATTGTTAAACGTTTCGGACTCAAAAATCCAATATTTAAAGCAACAGCATCATACGGACATGTGGGAAGAACTCCTTATACTCAAAAGGTAGCATTCGGACGTAACGGCAGCGGTGATGAAAAAGAAATAGAATTCTTTGCATGGGAAAAACTCGACTATGTTGAGAAAATTAAACAAAGCTTTGCATTGTAATTGTTAATGGTTAATTATTAATTGTTAATGCGTTACAATTCCCCCTTTTTTAAAGGGGGTTAGGGGGATTTCTCTTTTTTTGTTAATGTTTAATTGAAATATAAAATATCCGTCAGACCGTTCAGAGCAGTCTGACGGATTTCTTTTTACAGTTAAAAGCATACACAGAAACAAAAGTATCCACAGAATCAAATAATCTCATCACATTCGAAATTTGTAAATAACAGAAACGTTGATTAATTAGTTTTTTGTATCTTTATAAAAAAATAATTTTATGCTTACAAGAACAAATGTAATTAAAACAATAACTAAGTTTCCGGAACATTTTACCGTTGAAGAATTAGTTGATAAAATGATTTTGCTTGATAAGATTGAAAAAGGTATTCAACAAGCAGATAATAACAATGTAGTTACAGAAGACGAATTAGATAAAAAGATTGAAGAATGGCTAAAATAGTTTGGACTGAGCAATCGGTTTTTGACTTAAAAGACATTTTTGATTATATATCAAAAGATTCAAAATGTTATGCTGAAAATAAAGTTAGACGTATTAAGGAAAAAACCTTTATTTTGAAAACTCTTCCCAAGTCGGGGAGAACTGTTCCTGAATTAGGAATTAATCAAATTAGAGAATTAATAGAAGGGAATTATCGAATTGTTTATAGGCTTGTAAACAATGAATATATTGAAATTCTAACTGTTCATCATTCTGCAAGAGACTTTGAATCGAGGGAAATAGATAAATTAAAATAAACCATACCTGTAACAATCTACAATGCATTTGACTGCCTTCATTATCAAAAGTATCAACAGTATCAAAACATGAACATGAAACAGTATTATCACATTAACAAATTATCGCATTCTTAATTACCTTCGGTGAGGGCTTCGCCGTTCATAATTAACTACAATGACTTTAGAAGACTTCGGATATAATATCAATTATGAAAAATTTAAAACCGAAAACAATCTTACGGGTTTTGAAACAGGAAGAGTTATTGCCGAACATAAGGAAAGATATATTATCAAAACTGCCGAAGGTGAGTTTGAAGCAGAAATTACCGGGAATATTCGTTTTACGGCAAAAGGTCGCGAGGATTTTCCTGCTGTGGGCGATTGGGTTGCCATAACTTCTTATGATTCCGATTTTGCTTTAATTCATAAAATATTCCCCAGATTCTCAACTATTAAAAGGCAAGCTGTTGGTCAGTTTGGCGAAATTCAAATAATTGCAACCAACATAGATTATGCTTTTATTGTGCAAGCTGTTGACAGCGATTTTAATATCAATCGACTTGAAAGATATTTAACATTGTGCTACTCATCAGATGTAAGTCCTATAATTGTTCTCAGTAAAACAGATTTAATGACTGAGCTTCAAATATCCGAACTGTTGCAGAATATTAAATCACGTATTAAAGATGTTCCGCTCATACCTATAAGCAATATCTCGAATTACGGAATTGATAAAATAAATTCTTTAATTGAAAAAGGAAAAACATATTGTCTGCTTGGTTCTTCGGGTGTAGGAAAATCAACATTGTTAAACAATCTTTCGGGAAAGGAAATTATGAAGACAGATACAATAAGCCTCACAATAAACAGAGGCAAACATGTTACAAGTCATCGCGAATTAATTATATTGGAAAACGGCGGAATATTAATAGATAATCCGGGAATGAGAGAAGTAGGTATTGCCGATAACACAGGTGGTTTAGAAATTACATTCGACATTATTACAACCTTGTCGCAAAATTGCAGGTTTAAAGATTGCACTCACACGAGCGAAACAGCTTGTGCTGTTATTGATGCTGTTGAAAGAGGAGAAATTGATAGAGTTTCAAACAATAACTACATGAAAATGGAAAAAGAGAAAGCACATTTTGAATCAACAATTGCCGAGAAACGAAAGAAAGATAAAGATTTTGGAAAGTATATGAAAAAATTATAAAAAAGATGTGAACAAAAATAAGTTTTAAAGTAAAATCTAATCCTTAAACACTATAAAAATGAAATCAACCATAAGAATTATTGCGATGATATTAACATTAATCGGTAACAGTTTTATTTACGCTCAACGAATAGGATTTGACGAAATTGACGAATCAAAGGTTTCTACATGGATTGCCGTATCTAATTCCGAATATCAAAATGTATATCACTTTGGCGACTCGGAAATGGAATCTACATTTATACTCCTTTTTTCCGAAGGAAAGTATTATGCACAAATTAGCCGCTTTATTATGCAAAACAGCACCGATGCGGAATGGACTAAACATTTCATAACCTTAAAAAATGTTAGAATTGAAGGAAATAAATTCTATTCGGACATAACAAACGGCGAATTTGTTACTTATGATTACGGTAACAGAAAAGAAAACGGATTAAAAGTTTATAAACCATGGAGCGGATGGGAAAGCGGAATATATGAAATAGGATTAATTGCAGGTTATCCTCCGGCAAACTATTTCTCGGGAAAATACACTCAAGCATCATACAGATTATTAAAGAATGATGAACTGATAAATATGTCGAAATATGAATTGAGACTTATGAGAAATGAAATATTTGCAAGGTACGGATATAAGTTTACTCCCGGAAGCGAAATGTATAATTATTTCAATCAACAAGATTGGTATTCCGCAAAATACGATAATGTAAACGACTTTTTAACAGATATTGAAAAAGAAAATATTAATCTGATAAAACAAGCTGAAAAATAAATATGAATTATGAATTATTAAAATACCACATAGTAAAAGTTAAATCGTATAATTGTATAATTATATATTTGTATCATTAAAAACATTTTCAAATTCATAACTCATGTATAAATATCTTTTTCCCTTAATATCTGTTCTTATTTTTTTCAATATAAAAACAAATGCACAAGACTATTCACGCAAAAGTATTTCAGTATTTATGTCGCCTGCAATAAATGAAGGCATACAAGAAACAGGAATGGGATTTCTTGTATCGGCAGGTTTTCAAAAATCATATCACAACGACAGATTCAGACTAAACCCGTATATTATGTCGGGCGGATTTATGCCCTTGTTTATCACCGATACACGCGACCAATACTACAGAATTACCACATTGGCCGTAAATTGTTATTTCGATATAATTAAATATCGTGCAATAGGACTATACATAGGTGCAGGCGGTTTTGGAAACATAAGCAGAGGATTGCTCGGCACAGGCGGTTGGCCCGAAGCCGGTAACACATCGTCGGAATATCTTGTTAAATTATATTACGGCGGATATGCGGGTGCGGGAATAAGAGTAAACCCTGCAAAGAGCAGAATTGCTTATATATTCTCACCGTTAAATTATAACTTTGGAAATAATTATTTCTTTACCGCTTATGCAAAATTCGGAATAGATATCAAACTAAATAATAAAGTTAAAACAATGAAAATAAATTAAAGTTTTAAGATTAATAATAATACTATATATTTGGAAATATAAATAAAATTTATTGAAATGAAAATTCAAAATTTTGATATTAATGAATTCTTGAGATATATAATTGTCGGATTCTATTTCTCGTTACTTTTATATTTTTCAATAAGTAGCCAAGAGTTAAAAGAAATAGTTGATACAATAGGTAGTTCAAATATATTTGAGTTAATTAGCTTGTTTAGTATCGCATCCGGAACAATGATCTATACATTATATCGAGCGTTCTTTTATCCATTAATTATAAACATTATTATTACATTATTAATAAAAAAACGTTTTCTGAAATTAAGTAATCAAAAAAATGAAAGAATAAATAATATCATTACCAATATCGACATTAAAAGATGGAGTATAGAGAATGAATCTATAAAAGCAAAACTTTATGAATGGGCTAGCCAAATTCATTTTTTATATACATTATCTATTTCATCTTTATTAATTAATTTAGGGAGTTTTTTTCATAATGATTTTAAACTAAATTATGGTTTTTTAATATTTATTGTTTCACTATTGTTGTCTGTAATTCATCACTATAGGTATAAAGTTTTCGAATTAAAAATAATATATAATTCATAACCATATATTTAAATTAAAATACAAAATTAATAAGAAGTAGCGAATAATCTCTACTTCTTATTTCATGGATAAATCTATTTTTTTTTAACTTGCTCATCAATCCATTTATATGTCAAAATAAGACCATCCCTCAAACTGTATGATGGTTTCCAATTTAACTTTTCCATAATCAGACTATTGTCTGAGTTTCTGCCTCTTACACCTAATGGTCCTGCAATGTGTTTTATTTTTTGTTTTTTACCGGCTATTTCCATAATAATCTCTGCTAAATATTTTATAGATACCATTTCTTCTGAACCAATATTAACAGGGCCAAAAAATGTTTCGGAATCCATAAGTTTTCTTACTCCTTCTAAGCATTCGTCTATATATAAAAATGATCTTGTTTGCAAACCGTCGCCCCACATTTCTATTTCTCCGCCATCACTTGTTTCTGAAACTTTTCTACACATTGCCGCAGGGGCTTTCTCTCTACCATCTTTCCATGAACCTTCAGGTCCGAAAATATTATGGAATCTTGCGATTCTAACATCTATACCGTAATTCTTTTTAAATGCCAAAAACAATCTTTCACTAAATAACTTTTCCCATCCATATTCACTGTCCGGTTGAGCAGGATAAGCGGAACTTTCTTCGGTTTTTGGATTATCTTCGGACAATTGATTAAACTCAGGATATATACATGCCGACGAAGAATAAAAAACTTTCTTAACTTTTGCCTTATAAGCATATTCGATAACATTGAGATTTATTAATGCCGAATTATGCATAATATCTGCATCATTTTCGCCTGAGAAAACAAATCCTGCACCTCCCATATCGGCAGCTAATTGATATAATTCATCGAAATCAAAATTTATAGAGTTTTTACACACCACAGGATCTCTTAAATCACCAATAATAAAATCATCTGCTAACGATTTTGAATATTCCGGTAATTTTAAGTCAACTCCTCTAACCCAATAACCTTCACTTTTTAATCTCTTAACTAAATGGCTGCCGATAAATCCTCCTGCACCACATACAATCGCTTTTTTCATATTAGATAAATTTATTATATAATTTTCTTATTTTAATTGGAATATAATATTGCTTTATTTTTAATAACGGTTTTAAAATAAGACCAAAAAAAGGAGGCGTTAAATTGTTTAATCTCCAAGCTTGTCTGTCTTGTATGTTTGCATTTATTCTCACTTTAATACTTCCGTTACTATTACCGCCGGTTCTCATCAAAACAATTACTTCGTTTAGATACTCAGTTGTTACGTTATTTTTGTATAAAAATCTAATAATTAATTCATAGTCGGCAGAAATTGACAAAGAATCGTTAAATATTCCAAATTTATTATATATCTCCTTTTTAACAAAAAAAGTAGGGTGAGGCGGCATCCACCCATATTTTATTTTATTTATATTATATGGTTTACTTTTAAAATATCGTTTAAACTTATTTAAGTTATTTTTGTCGGCATAAATTAAATCTGCATAAACAGTCTCGGATGAACTAATTGCAAAAACATTCATAATTTTGCTAATAGCATTATTTGAGATGTATATATCATCTGAATTTAATATACCAATAACGTTGCCACTTGCTACTTTTATGCCTTTATTAAATGCATCATAAATTCCATTATCAGGTTCCGAAATAAATATTGATATTTTATCTTTGTATTTTTCAATTATTTCAAGAGTTCCGTCTTTTGAAGCTCCGTCTATAATAATATATTCAATGTTTTCATACGTTTGTCCCAAAACGGATAGAATGGTATCCTCAATTGTATCTTTACTATTATATGAAACTGTAATTATGCTTATTTTTGTTGTTCCCATTTTTTTTAATCAAATTATAAATACAGAAAATTAATGAAATATATTTAATTTCTCTTTACTATTTTCACTTTTAAAAATGTTAAATCAAAATAAATTATATCGCAAAAAATTAATTAATATAAAATTTCCGATATTTTACTGCAATTATAAATAAAAACTATCAGAAATAAAATTTTGGTATTTTGTTTTTTAAAATTCATATCATATGTAAAAGATACTGTTATTAAATTCTGGGTGGACATGCAAAAGATTTTGTGCGTGCAATGTATCTTATGATGCAACAACCAACGCCCGAAGACTTCTTTATTGCCACAGGAATTACAACCACCGTTCGCTACTTTATTAAAATGAGTTTTAAAGAAATTGGAGTTAAATTGATATTCACCGGTGAAGGTAAAGACGAGCAAGGAATTGTTGAAAGTTGCCAAGGAGAATTTGCACAAACAATTATTCCCGGAACATGCGTTGTGAAAGTAGACAAAAGATACTTCCGCCCCACCGAAGTAGACTTATTAATTGGCGATGCCACAAAAGCAAAAAACATTTTGGGTTGGGTTCCCGAACTAACATTGCAAGATATTGTTACCGACATGATGCAAAGCGACATTAATCTTATGAAAAAAGAAAAATTCCTGAAAGATAACGGATACAATATTCATAACTACTTTGAATAAAACTGAATTAACTGAATTATGAATTAATTATACAATGATATAATTATACAAATATACAATGATAGAATGATAGAATTAACTGAATTGACTGAATTGACTGAATTAGCAATTAATTATACAATGATACAATCATTCAATTTTACTTTTTTCTAT
>DZBS01000164.1 GCA_022729995.1 Draconibacterium orientale
TGCTAAAAATCGAATTTTATTAAAAAATAAAGTATATGGTTTGAATTTTTAAAACGATTCTTTTTTTCGCGAAAAAATGAAACAGCGGCATTTGAAATAATCGTTCTAAAAATTTATAAACACCTTGAATGCAATAATTTAAAACCTAAGTAAACCGATTCGAACGCCCGGCAACCCGTTCAGCTTTTACCGAATACTTACCGAAATTATGCATGAATTTGCAGATAGCTTATGATTTTTTTGATTTTCGTCGGCAAAATATTTTTTTAAATTCCAAAAATTATTTAATTTTAGCAAATCATAAACCGGCTCTAAAAATGACATTTTATTTTGTTTTTATAACCACGAAAAATCTAAGCTCCGGGATCCCTTTATTTGTAGAGAGAGAGAGAGAGTTTGTATTTACATAAAAACCACTGAAACCAATCCGGTTTTAAAGCCTCCCTAAATATTTTTTTCATTCGAGAACAAAAAACCTTATCCGAACTTATAAATTATCGGGATAAGGAAAATTCTAAAAATATATTCACACAAATTTACAAAAAATGAAAAATAATATATTAAAGTCGATACTTATTTTAACGCTTATTTCGTTTATAGGGTTGCAATCTTGCGAAAAGGCAAAACTTAATATTGATGAAAATGACTTATTAAAATTTGAGAATGACAATGAATTTAATAATGAACTGTTAAAAGTAATATCAATGAATACATCTGAATTGAAGGGCTATGAAGAAAGTAAAGGATATAAGTCTTTTGGAAGAACTTGTGACGAAGTATATGCGGATATTGATTTTGAAGATTTTAAATCACATGAAGAACTTGTTTCATATATAAATTCTGTGAGTGATTATTTGCAGATTGTTGAAGACGAGGGCGAATTGTATGTAGAACCAAAGTTTGATAACAATATTTTCAGATATTTAATGAACGAAGATAAAATGTATGCTATAGGTAACAGGGTTTATAAAGGCATTGAGAATTATACGATATCTTCTGATATTGAGCATATTGAAATTCTAAAAGTAATTGACGAAACAAATTATGAGCAATATATGCAAAATAGTCATTTATTATTTTCCCCTGTAAAAGTTCAAACAATTACGGACAATTACAACAAAGATTTAGGGCATATTTGCGGATTATATGGAGGAAAATTTGATGATGACAGAGCTGATAATGGAAGTAACAGAACAAAGATTGAGCATGAAATAACTGTGGAATATCGATTTGATGATTTTATCGGTTATTATACAAATGTATATGGACGTGCATTAGTCAGACCTTATAAAAAAACTTTAGGAATTTGGTATTTCTGTTCAAGAACCATAAGTTGTGATTTTAAAATTGCCGTTGGTATAAAAAATATTGAAAATAATACTTGGAGCAGAGAGTTTGACTATTATTCCCGAATCGTGTCCGATTCTAAAATTGAATTTATTTTTCTAAACCGTAATTATGGAGGTCATCTTCCTGTTGATTTTATTCATTTTGACGGTTATGATTCATGGGGTGATACACCTTCAACCGGCAAAGCGGAACTACAATGTCATACAGAACTGTTTTAAAATAAATTAACTTAAGAAAGGTAACACCTGTTACCTTTCTCTTTAACAATAAAATAAATTAAGATGATAACAAACAAAATAATTAAAAAACTGACTATAAGCATTATAATGTGTTTTTTGGTATTTCCCGTATTTAGTCAAAATACTTCTGTTAAAAACCGATTTAACTTAAAAGCATCTTATGCCTCTTATCATACCGGCTGGTCGATTACTCAAAATTCAACAAAAAAAATCAGAACCGGTAAATATAGGATTGAAGGGAATTACGGGCTGTCAAATACGATTGAAGCAGGAATATATCTCGGTTTTTATCCGTCAACATATTTTGTGCCGGGTGATGGTGATTATATTTCTCATAAGTACATTGTCCCGTCATACGGCTTAAATTTAAACTGGCATATTTTACCTTATATTATAAAAGCAAATAATTTTCGTTTTGACCTTTATGCAAGTGCAAAAATCGGAGGTGATTATCATAATATCCCCGAACTTTCTACATTCAGCGAAAAGCATTATACTGAATTATTTGTCGGTTCGGGTATGTCATTTCACTTAACCAAGCATGTAGGATTGTTTGCTGAAACCGGTTATTACACAATACCGAAATCCGAAAAAATATCTGATTTAGATAATTTTTTGCTAAGATTCGGATTATCAATGAATTTTAAAAAATAATCGGTTATCTATAGAAAGCAAAGTGCTTTTCAATTCAATTTTTAGACACATGAAAAAGATATACAAACTTTTAACAGTATTAACGGGTATTACTGTAATTTTTACCGCTTGCCGAAAAGAAATCGAAATCGAGCTTCCTCCTATTGAGCCGGCACTGACCGTAAATTGCTTGTTTACACCCGATACCGTGTTTACTGTTCGTGTCGGTAAACTGTTGCCGTTTAACGATACGGTATCGGAATATATAGTTGATGATGCTGTTTGTAAAATTTGGGAAAACGGAATTTATAAAGAACAATTGACTTATTCGATTAACGGGTTTTATGTGTCCGAAACATTAAAAGCAAGTGTCGGCAAAGTGTATCAAATTGAAGTTTCGCATCCCGATTTTGAAACCGTAAGAGCCGCGGATACCGTTCCCGAACCGCTTGAAATTTCGGAGGTATATTTTGTTCATAATACTTTATATGATGTTTTGGACGAAGCTTATTTTCACAGTATTAACATCCGATTTCATGATGATGCGCAAAAAGAAAATTATTATGAATTGAGACTGGTATTAGAAGATAGTACTTATGACGGTGATGTTCAATACGAAGAAATTTTGTTAACCAAAACCAATGATTTATCATTACTCTATACCGGTTTAATTGAGCTTGAACCGGCTTCAATCCCTTTCAGTGATGAGTTATTTAACGGACAAAACTATTTTTTATCAACCTATTATAAGTTGCCCTTTGGAGGAACGAGCGGTGATGAAATATATTATAAACCGCATAATTTAATCGTTCACTTTAATGCCGTCAGTTATCAGTACTATAAATTTACTCGTCAAATGATTATGCACTTACGAAACCAAGAAAGTGATTTTTTTGAAGGTATAGGCGACCCGGTTCAAATGTATTCAAATATTGAAAACGGATACGGTATTTTTGCGGCATATAATCCTATTATTGATACATTGCACCACGAGCATACACGGAATAAATAATAAAAACTTATGAAACACTTTATCATACTAATTCTTACATTTTTACAATTCAGCCTTTCGGCACAAACCGTAACAATAAGCGGCTTTGTAACCGATGCCGAAACAGGAGAGCAAATTATTAATGCCCTTGTAATTGAAAAGGGAAGCTCTGTTTCTGCCGTTTCAAACAATTTCGGCTGGTTCAGTTTGAAGATTAACAAAAAAGATACAATTGCTCTTATTGTTTCATCTATTGCCTATATAAGTACCGAACTGAAAGTCAGTAATTTTTCCGAAATACTTCATATAAAACTTACTTTTGATAATCAAATTGAAGAAATAACGATTATCGGTGAAATTCCTGTTGAACAAAGAATAGAAATCGGAACTTTGGAAATACCTATAAATCAATTAAATAATATACCCGTTATCGGTGCAGAAGCCGATATTATGAAAGTATATCAACTGATGCCCGGCATACAGTCGGGAAACGAAGGAAGCAGCGGTTTATATGTAAGAGGCGGAAGCCCTGATGAAAACCTTATACTGCTTGATGATGTCCCGCTCTATTATGTGAATCATTTGGGCGGTTTTGTATCCGTATTCAATACAGATGCTTTGAAGAACGTCAATTTAATCAAAGGCGGTTTTCCCGCAAGATACGGAGGCAGGTTGTCATCAATTATGAATGTAAGAATGAAAGAGGGAAACATGAACGAGCATAAGGGAAGCATCGGAATAGGAATGATTACTTCAAAATTGAGTTTAGAAGGTCCGATTTTAAAAGACAAAAGTTCCTATTTTTTTTCTGCAAGAGGCTTTTTATGGGGTTTTCTGTTTAAGCCGATATCAAGAATCATTACGAATGCAAGCATAGGCTACGATTTTTATGATTTGAATGCAAAAATAAATACGAAGTTATCCGACAAAGACAGGCTTTTTTTCAGTTTCTATAAAGGAGACGATGATGTTGTGGTAAAATTCAGAGAAAAAGATGCTAATACTAATACAAATGCAAACAGCATTCTCAGATGGGGAAATACCTTATTAGCAGCAAGGTGGAACCGCTTGTATAATCCGAATTTGTTTTCGAATACCATACTTTCATACACCAAATACCGATACGGAAGTTTACTTGATTATTCCGATAAAACAGAATCACAAGAGTATAAATATGAATTTAATACCGGAATAGATGATATTACATTAAAATCCGACTTTGAATATTCCGTTAATCCGAATTATGATATGCGGCTCGGCATTAAAAATATATTCCATACATTCAGTCCCGGTTTTTCATACTATATGTTTGATTCAGAAGAAACAAAAACGGATACGAGTTTCGGCTATGAAAATATAAGAGTCTTTGAAAGCAGTATATATATCGAAAACGAATTTAAAATCGGAAAATATGTTTCCGGAAATATCGGAATTAATGCAAACCTATATTATGTGGATAACAAAGGCTTATTTTCACCTGAACCTCGTATTTTGTTGAATTTCAATATCCCAAAAAAAGCATCTGTTAAATTAGCTTATACAAGAATGCAACAAAACGTTCACTTATTAACAAGCAATACCGTTAGCTTGCCGATGGATATTTGGGTACCCTCCACCATAGAGATGCCTCCTTCACATTCACAACAATATTCTGCCGGGTTTTATAAAACAATGTTTAACGGCAAAGCCGAATTAAGTATAGAAACCTATTATAAAACTTCAAATAATTTAATTACTTACAAAGAAGGAACAAGTTACAGGTCGGTATCAAAAAATTGGACAGATAAACTTGAAAACGGAGGCAAGGGAACGTCCTACGGGGCAGAGTTTTTATTACAAAAAAAACACGGAAAATTAACCGGATGGCTGGCTTATACCTATGCCAAAACAAACCGACAATTCGATGAGCTGAATTCCGGAAAAACATTTAACTTTAAATATGACAGGAGGCACGATATAAGTATTACAGCTTCCTATAAAATTAATACCGGAATTGATATTTCCGGTACATGGGTATTCGGAACCGGTTACCCTTTTACATTACCTGTCGGTAAATATGAAAGTGTGAATACCGGTACAACGAATCTAAACAACAATACAGTTTCTGATATTTGGTACAATGAAATCATATTGACTTATGCCGACAGAAACGAGTATCGAATGCGTACTTACCACCGTTTAGATTTTAGTGTAAATTTAAAGAAAGAGAAAAAAAATGGAATACGAACATGGTCATTTAATATTTACAATACTTATAACCGACAAAATCCGTATTATTATTATACAAAAACAATTAATTCTGAATTAAAACTATATCAACAAAGCTTGTTTCCGATAATTCCGTCAGTCAGCTACAGCTATACTTTTAAATACAATACCCATCGAGTAAAATCAAAAAACAATAATAAAATAATTAATAAGATTTTATATTATTGAAATTAAGATATTCATTAATTGAGCTTTTATTCAAATTCGTTTTTTATTGTTA
>DZBS01000046.1:0-17037 GCA_022729995.1 Draconibacterium orientale
TCTTTTTCTCCTTTAAACCAAGCAGTTAAAACAGTTACATTATGTCCTAAATCCGATAAACCTTCGCCATGATATTTTGAAACAACACCTGCACCGCCGCCCAACGGCGGATATTCGTAATTCAGAATTAGAATATTCATTTTTAATCAAAATTTATCATTTCAGAAATAACAAAAAGCGGTCGTTCACGAACTTCATCGTATATTTTACCAATATATTCTCCTAAAATCCATAAAAGCATAAATACAAAACCCATAAAAATATATAACACAACTATAAGCCATTTGTATAAATGATAATAAACTCCGTTAACCAAAACATCTACAACTTGATATGTTAAAAGTGCAAACCCGCTTATAATACTTATTAATCCAATAAAAAAACCTATTCTGAGAGGAAGAGCCGAAAAATTGAAAACACCGTCCATTCCGAGTTTTGCAAGTTTTCCGAGAGAATAGTTTGACTTTCCGTTTTCGCGATCGGGCCGGTAATAATCTACAAAAGTGTGTGAAAACCCTGTCCAAGCAACCATTCCTCTTAAATATCTCGAATGTTCGGGCATGTTGTTCATCATTGTTAATACTTTTTTATCAACTAATCTAAAATCTCCTACATTTCTTGGAATATCAATTTTTGAAAATCTTCCTAAAAATTTATAATATAATTTTGAACCTATTTTTTTTATAAAATTATCTTTTCTAAAATTTTTACGACGTGCATAAACAATCTTATATCCTGCATGCCATTCGGAAATCATTTTCTCAATAACTTCGGGCGGATCCTGCAAATCACAATCCATAGAAATTATTGCATTTCCGCTTGAATATTTTAGTCCGGCCGACAAGGCTGCTTGATGTCCGAAATTTCGACTAAGATTAATGAACTTTACATTTTTATCAATTTTACAAATTTCTTCCAAAACTTTTTCTGTATTGTCTGAACTTCCGTCGTTTACAAAAATAAGTTCCCACGATTGATTATATTTTTTTATAAGCAATTTTATTCGATTATACAATTCCAATACGTTTTTTTCTTCATTAAACGCCGGAACTACAAATGAATATTCAACTTCTTGCATAAAAATTATATTAGAAAAAATTAACGCATCAATATAAATATTTCTAAATTATTGACAATAATTATTTTGATATTGTTGCGTTCTAAAATTAAATCAAAAAGTTTATAATGAAAAATCTGTTTTTAATTTCCGTTTTTTTTCTTTCAATAAATTCTTGCAACTCTCAAAACAATGAGAATAAGAATCTTGCCGTCGACTCCGCAAATATTGAAACAATAAAAAATAACGGCTCAGATATTGAACCTCAAGAAACAGCAAAATATACTCATGTAAAATTTATTCCTGTTCCCGAAGGTTATGAAAGAATTAATGTTGAAGCAAATTCTGAAGGAGAATATTTGAGAAATTTAGAATTGAAAACCGAAAATAATATTGTGTATTTATACAACGGTTACGAAAAAGGAAACCAATCCGCTCATTTTGCCATATTAAAAATAGATGTAGGAACTCAAGATCTTCAGCAATGCGCCGACGCAGTTATGAGACTTCGTGCCGAATATCTTTTCAACAAAAAAAGATATTCCGAAATTCATTTTAATTTTTTATCGGACGGAAAACCGCGTTATTACACAGATTATTCGCAAGGCAACCGTTCATACTCGAAATACAGAAAATATATGAATTATATTTTTTCTTATGCAAACACAGCTTCACTAAAAAAAGAACTTCATAAAGTTGATAATGTGAATGAAATGAAAATTGGTGATGTATTTATTCAAAAAGGAAATCCATACGGACACGCTGTAACCATTATGGATATTGCCGTTAACGATAATGGTGAAAAAATTTTTATGCTTTCGCAAAGTTACATGCCTGCTCAGGAAATTCATATTTTAAATAATCCTTCATACAAAAATATTTCTCCGTGGTATAAAATTAATGAAACCGAAAGTATTTATACACCTGAATGGACTTTCGACCGGGAAGATTTAATGAGATTTTAAATTTTTTAATGAGAAATTATTCTTAAAGTAATTTCAAATATATTACTTTTATAAATTATTTTAAGAAATTCCCAATTAGAAAAAATCAAGAAAAATGAAAGATATTTTAAAAAAACTGCTTCCTTATTTAACAGGAATTTTGTTATTCCTTTTCCTTTCAGTAGCTTATTTTAATCCGGTAATTAAAGGTGATAAACTTGCACAACACGACCAAAAAACGTGGAAAGGCGGAGCAAAAGAAATTACCGATTACAAAGAAAAAACCGGAGAACATTCTCTTTGGACAAATTCATTATTTGGCGGAATGCCTTCATATTTAGTTAGCGCATATAAACCGAATAATTTCTTTGTTTACTTATATAAGTTCTTGGATTTCAGTCATCCGGTAAGCATTACATTTTTATATATGCTTGGTTTTTTTATTGCTTTACTAATTTTTAAAGTTGATCCGTGGCTGGCAATGGCCGGAGCAATCGCTTACGCTTTTTCGTCATACTTTTTTATAATTATCGAAGCCGGACATCTTACAAAAGCTTTGGCTTTGGGATTTATGCCGCCAATAATTGCCGGTGTTTATTGGGCTTACGACAGAAATAAAATTGGAGGTGCAGTTATTGCAGGCATTTTTCTAACTCTTCAAATAATTGTAAATCACTTACAAATAACTTATTACACTTTTTTAATAATTTTAATTTATGGTATTTTTATTTTCATTAAATCGATAAAAGAAAAAACTTTAATAGATTTCTCGAAAGCTACAGGATTTTTATTTGCAGGAATGCTTTTGGCTATTTTAGTAAATTTTTCGTCGATAGTTACTATTTATGATTACGGAAAAGATTCTATCAGAGGAAAATCGGAACTCACAGATAATCAACATAACAAAACTTCCGGACTTGATAAAGATTACATTACAGCATGGAGTTACGGAAGAACCGAAACTTTTACTTTGCTTATTCCAAATTTAATGGGTGGTGCTTCAAACGGAGAACTTTCAGAAAATTCAAAAATTTATCAAGACCTTGTAAATGCTCAAGTTCCTAATGCAAAGAAAATTATAAAACAAATGCCTCTTTATTGGGGACCTCAACCTTTTACTTCCGGACCTGTTTATGTTGGAGCTTTAATTTTCTTCCTTTTCGTTTTAGGATTATTTTTGGTTAAAGGAGAATTAAGATGGTGGCTTCTTACTGCCACAATATTCTCAATTATACTTGCTTGGGGAAAAAATGCCGGATTTATTTCCGATTTTTTCATAAATTATTTTCCCGGATACAATAAATTCAGAACAGTTTCCATGATTCTTGTAATTGCACAATTTACAATGCCTTTGCTCGGAATATTGGCAATTAAAAATATAATTGACAAAACAGTTACTAACGAACAAATTATCAAAGCACTAAAATGGGCAGGCGGAATTACTACCGGACTTATTGTATTTCTAATGATTCCGGGAATTTTGTCTTACGTGAATGCAAACGACTCACAAATTTTTCCCGAAAATATGATTCCTTCTTTGGAATCCGACAGAGCATCACTATTTAGAAGTGATGCGATAAGATCAATATTTTTTATAGCTGCTGGAGTGGTTTCAATTTTTCTTTTTATAAAAAATAAAATCAATAAAAATTATTTCTATTTAATTTTGGGAATTGCTTTTATTCTTGATTTATGGATAGTTGACAAAAGATATTTGAATAATGACGATTTTGTAAAATCAAGAGAAGCTTCAAAAGTTTTCACTCCTTCGCAATGCGATCAATATATTTTACAAGATACTGATCCCGATTACAGAGTTTTAAATCTGACAGTCAGCACGTTCAACGATGCTTCAACTTCATATTTTCATAAATCTATTGGCGGATATCACGGAGCAAAAATGAGAAGGTATCAAGATTTTATTGATAATGTTTTGAATATTGAACTGAATAAAATTATTACTGTTTTAAAAGCACAATCCCCTGTTAATCAAATAGATTCAACGATGAGTTTGCTTTCAGGATTAAACATGCTGAACACCAAATATATAATAATTAATCCTGACGGATTTCCATTAATAAACAAATCGGCGTTAAATAATGCTTGGTTTGTGAGTGAAGTGAAAACAGTTGAAAATGCTGATGAAGAAATACAAAGCGTTATAGATTTTGATGCAAAAAATACTGCTATTGTGGATAAACGATTTGAAAAATATTTATTCAAATTTACAAAAGACGAAAATGCAAAAATAGAATTAACAAAATATGCACCTAACAACTTAACATACAAGTCAAAAGTTTCGACTCCGCAACTTGCCGTTTTTTCCGAAATTTATTATGAAAAAGGTTGGAATGCATATATCGACGGACAAAAAGTTGAGCATTTCAGAGCAAATTATATTTTAAGAGCTATGAAAATTCCGGCAGGCGAACATAAAATCGAATTCAAATTTGAGCCAACAGTTTGGACAATGGGAAATCAAGTTTCGCTAATTGGTTCAATATTAATGATTTTATTTATTGCTTTTGGAATTTATTGGGAATATAAAAACAAAAAGAAATTGAGTTAATGAAACATCCATGAGAGCTAACTCTCTCACCACAAGAATGATTATTTAGGATGTTCCTATCTGACCTTTAAAAACAATTTAAAAATAAACAGATGAAACATCCATGAGAGCTAACTCTCTCACCACAAGAATGATTATTTAGGATGTTCCTATCTGACCTTTAAAAACAATTTAAAAATAAACAGATGAAATTTATTTCAATAATTGTTTGCACTTACAACAGACAAAAATATTTGGCAGAAGTTTTGGAAAGTATTAAAAACCAATCTTCTGCCAAAGATTTGTACGAAACAATTGTTATAAATAATAATTCAACTGATAATACTTTAAAAGTTTGCGAACAATTCAAAACTGAAAATCCTGAATTAAATTTCAGATTTTTTACTGAAACAAAACAAGGTTTATCTCATGCAAAAAATAGAGGAATTGAAGAAGCGAAAGGCGATTTCATTGTATTTGTCGACGATGATGCATTTGTAAATGAACAATATATCGAAAAAATATCAATCTTCATAAATTCAGTTCCCGAAGTAAAAGTTATTGGCGGAAAAATAATTCCGGTTTATGAAGAAAAGCCAAATTGGATTTCACCTTACCTCGAACCAATTTTCGGCAAACTCGATATGGGTGAAAGCATTACACTTTTCACGGGGAAAAATTTTCCGTTCGGCGGAAATTCCGGAGCAGCGAAAGACGTTTTCGAAAAATTTGGAAATTTTAATCCCGAACTTGGACGTAAAGGTGATAAAATGTTAGCCAGCGAAGAAAAAGATTTTTATGCAAGAATAAAATCTGCAAAAATAAAAATGTATTATTTGCCCGACATGATTTTGTATCATCACGCACCAAAAGAGAGAACAACTCCGGAATTTATAAAAAAGCAAGCAATCGGAATCGGACAAAGTGAAAAATTCAGAGCAAAACAAATTGGAATACTGAATTTAGGAAAAAGTCATTTTACAGAAATGCTGAAGTGGATTGCAACATTTGGAATTTCAACAATTTACTTATTTTCCGGGAAAATCGAAAAAGCTAAAATGCTTTTAAAATTCAGATTTTGGGTTTCAAAAGGAATTTTCGGAAGAAAATAAACTTCTTAAATCAATCTGTTTCTAATCATTTCCAACATTTCAAGAGTTATTGCATAAAAATGTCCGGGAATAAAAATATCATTTCTAAATTTATTTAAATATTTATCAACCATATCTTTATCAACAACAATTTTATTAATTTCATTAATTAATTCATTTGGGTTAATGTGCGAGAACTTTATTGAAAGCGGACTGTAATCGTAAAATGATTCGCCAATAATAAGAACTTTCTTATATTTTTCGATTGCCTGAAACCCGACACTTGAATTTATATTTACTACAAATTCGGCATTTTGAATTAAATAATTTATATCCGTTTTTTTTGCAAGAAAAACAGTTTCGCCATCAACAAATTTTGAATAATCAACAGGCTCGACTTCAAAAGGATGTTCTTTCAAAATAATTTTAAAACCGGTATTTTTCAAAACCGGCAAAATATCTTCAATTGCTTCATACATGCTTGAATATTTGCTGTTTAAAACAATTTGCGTGTCCGAATTTACTTGCAAAGGAAAAAAGATATATCTCCCAAAATTTTCAAGAGAATAATTTTCCGGTTTTATTTTATCGAAACGCTTTTTCGCTTTATACAATTTTCGTTTTCTGTTCAAAAAAGATTTGAAAAAATTAAAGAAAGATAAATCAAAAAATCTAAAAAAATATCTTTCAGGTAAATTTGTTTTTAAAAGCTTAATAACAAAGTCTTTAGTCGGTTTAAATTCCGAAGAATAGTATCTAAACATCTGAAATCCAAGTAAATCAAACTTTGCAAAATCTGCATTACAATTTACACCTGCCCTATCCATTTGAATTGTGTTAGGAAAATATCCTTGTTCAAAATAAAATGTTTTTAAATTTAGTGCTTTGCAAACATCAGCTTCAACATTTAAAGCTCCGTTAAAAAGCAAAATATAGTCAAATCTGTTTGAACTCAGATAATTAAAAGCTTTTGAAAACTCTTTATTCTTCTGATTTACAAGCTTTTGGGTGTTTTTAATTCCAAATAATTGTTTATAATATCTAATGAAATCAGACTCGGAGTCATAGTAATTGTCAAGCGAAGTTAACTCGCTGAAATTTTCATATTTCAAATTATTCTTTACAATTACACGTTTAATGAAATTGTCGGGATTTAAAAACACAAGCTGATTATCGTGAAGTTCTAAATATTTTGCAAGATTCACAAAAAAATTCAAAAAACTTGCTTGATTATTAATTATTGCAATTTTCATGTGTTTATTTCAGTTTAAAAATCATTCTTAAATATAAACCGTTGCTGTTTATTTCTTCATGAAGTCCGGAAATTCGTGAAAAATACTTTTTAAATTTTCCGACTTTTTTATACGGATGATATGAAACCGGCTCTATAATATTTGAATTTTCAATTTGAAAATTATGTTTTTGAGCTAAAATCTCAAGCGACTTTTTACTGAAATGATGATAATGCGGATGATTAAAAAGTGAGTCTTCTTTTACCGTAATGTTTTCACAATTAGGAACTTCAAAATAAAAATATTCGGGAGAAATTTGTTTCAATTTTACAAAAAAAGCATCTAAATCAAATATATGTTCGAGAACGTGAAACATGAATATTGTATGCGAATTTCTTAATTCTTCCGAATCAATATTTTCAAACATTTCATTTTTATATTTCAAATTTTTGTGGTTCAAATTATATTCCGGATTTGGTTCTATTATTGTGTAAATCTTAGGTTTATAGCTTTTATTTAAAACAGTAAAATTGTCGCCTTTTCCGCCTCCTATTTCTACAAAAGTCAAATTCTTTTTTAAATTAATTTTCTTCTTAAAATATACGAACCTTGCAATTGCTCTATTTCCGGTAATTCCAAGTTTTTGAAAAATCTTTGGAAGATTTCCGTATTTAAAATTTTTGTGATATTCATTAGCATAATATTCTGAAGTATCAATTTCATTTACAATATGGTATGAATTACAATTGTTGCAATATAGATTATTTATTTTGAAAATTTTATTGTAAAAATCAGTTTCATTCATTTCTGATTTACAAATTGGGCATAGAAAATTATTTTGCATTATATTTTAAGTTTTCTGAAATATATTTTTTAATTATCAAACCTCTAAAAGGTTTATATTCATTAATTTTATTTAAAATTTCGCTTGATATTGCTTTATGATTTTCAATTAAAAAATTGAATCGTTCTTCAAATTTTCCGTTGAACAAATCTTCAGATTTTCTAACAAATTTTTCTTGTCCGAAAAGTTTCATTGCTCCAATATTTTTATGCAAAAAATAATCGTCGAACACCAACGACATTGTGGGAACAGCACCTGCCATTGAAAAAATTATTGGATGATGTCGCATTGTAATTGTTAGATACGCATTTTTGATAAGCGAAATTGCAATTTTAAAATCATCGGAATGATTAAATATTTTTGAACTCGTTTTAAGTTTTTTTCTAAAAAATTCCAAAGCCGGCAAATCGGCTGTGTGCATAGAAAGCAAGATAATATTTAATTCATTTTCAATTGCTTTTTTATCAATAATTTCTGCCAATTTTTCAATTGCCGATTTCACAATTTTTTCGGTATGTTTAAAATAATGAGCGTTTATTAAAATATAACTTTTTTCAAAATTAATATTATTTTTCTCGAATTGAAATTTCATAATTTCACTGTTTGCACCATCACAAAAAAGAGCGTCGTCGATTAAAGGTAAAACATTTTCGGGATTAAAAAGTCCAATTTCTTTGAGGCTTTCCACAGAAGCTTCATTGTCGCGAAGCCCGATATATTTAACTTTTCGTAATTGCTTGGCTATTTTTTTATGATACGAATTTTGCCAAATTCCAATATTATGTCCGGATAAAATAATATCAGTTTTAAAATAATTTGCAAAATGGATAAGTCCCATATAATCAAACAATCTCGATTGAGTTTTTCCGGTTAAATATCCGCCGCCTCCAATATGAAGAACTTTTGCATTTTTCAGTCGCTTAAGGAAATATGAAGTTTCCGGAGAATTAAAAAATCCGATATTGAAATGTTTTATAAAAAAAGAACTAATTCTTAAATGAAAAAATCTCAATCTGAAAAACGGTTTGAAATATTTTTTATTACCAATTCCGGCATATTCAATTCCGCGAAAACCCCAAAGCAAATTTCTCGATGCTTTTAAAATATCGTAATTTCCGTGAAGTTCACGAGTATATTCGGGATTTGGTGATAAAATTGTAAGTTTAACATTTGGTGCTTCTTCTTTCCAAATTTGCAAATTTAAACTCAGCTGTGCTTCATCGCCCATATTGTCATATCCGAAACCTGATGTATATAAAACTTCCGGAGTATTTTTTATCAAATTTTTATATTTAAAAAGCAGAATTGTAAAAACGTCAACTTTTTTAAGAATCCAAGCTTTTTTCTTCAACCAAAATTTTGGTAAGTTTCTGTTTTTAACTCGTCTAAGATATTTTGATTTTCTTTCGTTTTGTCTTTTAATTATAAAATCTAATGAAAATAAAAATCTTTCAAAAAGATTTCCTGAAAACCTAAAATGCTTTTTTAGAAATGAATGTTTTGAAGATCTTAATAAAATTGCTTTTGTCTTTGAAACAAAACTAATAAACTGTGAATTTATTAAATCTTTTTTTGATAATTTATTAAAAGTTATAATCTCCTTTTCTTTCATTTCTTTTAAAAAAATATCAATCTCCGGATTATTTACAAAAAATACAGTCTCTCCTTCTTTTCGTTCTGCATCAAAACTCCAAGCATCTTTAAAACCGGCATCAGAATTTTTTCCCAAAAAATCGGGACAATAAAAACAGGCATTGTAAGCGTAAGCGTGAGTTCGCCAATTTTCAGTGAACGGAGTTTTATATCTTGATTCTTTATAATAAGTTCCGTCTTTAAGTTTTACGGAATTATTAAAATCTCCGGCAATTTCAATATCATGTTTGTCTCTAAGTGTCAGTATTTTATCCTCTCCTTTTTGAGGAAAATGATTTACAATGCAATCGGCAAATTGTCCGCTGACATTATGACTACATATCAAACTAAATGAATATTTTATTTTTTCGCGATAAATTCTGCTTTTCTTTTTAAGTAATTCAACACCTGCCAAAACACACGGAACGCCAAGAATTGCAACAGTTTTAATATTTTCATCATTTTTAATTTGCTCCAAAACTTCTGAGAATTCGATGGGAAAATAAAACGAACTTCGCTTATTTTCAATATCTTCCGGAGTTTTGGAAATAGAAGCCGTAAAATACTTTTTATCAGAATTTCCAAATAGTTGTTCGGCATGAATTACGGCATCAACTTTTTTTTCGATTAATAAATTTTTAATTAATGAAGATAAAATTCCGCCGGAAGCACTTTTTATATAATTATCATAATTAATTTCATATCCTTTATAAATTCCTATAGCATTTTCTAATCCGTAATCGAAACCTCTTTGAGTAGCTTCTGAAATTCGAGGCACTAAATTTTCACGAGACGACGGACAAACTTTTAGGCAAAGACCGCAATTGACACACGTTTCAGAAGAAACATCGGGTCGAAATTCTTTATTTTTGTCGAGAAACATTGTAATTGCGTTGGTCGGACAAATTAATTTGCAAATTCCGCAACCTACGCAAAGATCATCTTCCAAAGTTACTAATACACTTTTATCGAGTTTTGTTTTAATCATTTTATAAGATGATTTTTTTCCAAAGATAGAAAAAATGTTGTTTATCTCTTTGCTTTAAATTTATTTAG
This sequence comes from Draconibacterium orientale, assembly GCA_022729995.1. GTDB lineage: Bacteria > Bacteroidota > Bacteroidia > Bacteroidales > JAADGE01 > DZBS01. Next base: position 10,405 of record DZBS01000046.1, read on the forward strand.
AAAATTTTTATAAACAAATCGGTTAAGGTCCTCAGATGTATTAGAAAAGAAAATTAATAAAGCAAAAACAATTGATAATACTGAGCTTCTGATAAAAATATCTAAATATAAATTATCAAATTTTGGAATGAAATAAACAGAAACAAAAGCAATAAATGTAATCAAAATTACTTTTAAATGTTGTTTTGAATATGGTTGAAATCCAAATTTATTATAAATATAAATATATCTGATAAAATATGATATGAAAATTGAAATTAATGAAGCAACAGCTGCTCCGTTTAGGGCAAAAAGCGGAATTAAAAATATGTTTAAAATTATAACTAAAACAATTGTAATTAACATAATATAAGCTCCCATTTTGTAATATTTTGTATTTGAAATAATTGACGGACTAATTCCGGCAGCCATATCAACCACATTTGCCAAAGCAATTATTATAACCACAAGTCTGCCTGAATTGTAATCGGGAATTATTCTAAAAATATTGTCGATATTTATCCAAATTCCGGCCATTAAGAATAAAGCAACAATTAGCTGATTTATAGTGCTTTTATAATAAACAATATCAATTGTTTTTAAATCATTTTTTTTCCAAGCATCGGCAATTACAATAGAAGTAATTTTACGAAGTGCCCTTGAAGGCATCACAATTAATACTCCAAAGAAAAAAGTTACGGAATAAATTCCTGCGGCTTTTAGTCCTAAGTAATAGTTAACCATGTATTTATCAATATTCATAATTGCTAATCCGCTAAAACCGGCAATTACCCATACTGCGGCAATCTTAAAAATATCTTTTTTGTATTTTCTCCAATATTCAATATTTATTCTTCCTAAAAGAAGATTTTTTCTGATTACAATTAATATGAAAATTACAATTGTGGGCAAAATATTTGAAATAATATACCAAAAAAGAAACTGATTAAAATTATAATTTTTTAATACAAATAGAACAATTGCAATCAAATTTAATAATCTGGTGAAAAGTTCTTTTAAGAAAGTTCCTGAAATTGTGTCGTATAAAACTTTATTGTAGTTATCAAAAAGGGTATAAAATATTGTGAAGAAAATTAATATCGGAACGTAGAAAATATTTTTCTCGAGTAATGCAGATTTTTCAAAATTGCTTTGAACCAAATATGGTTTTAGAAGAAGGAATGCTATGAAAACAATAACAAATCCGATTAATGAAAAAATAAATCCGAGTGTTAAAATTCCATTGTGTTTTTCTTCTTTATTTCTAAAATTCGGGAATAGAAGTGTAATAACGCCGACAAAACCTAAACCTCCAACTTGCGAAAACATTATGCTTATAGCAATCAAAATGTTTATCAAACCAACTTGTTCTGTCTGAAAAAAAATAGGCATTAATAAGCCGGTGCTTATAAAACCAATAATTGCACCGGCATAAGAATATATTGAACCCCAAACAGATTGCTTTGCAATAATGCCCATAATTATTTAAAAAATTACATCCATTTCACAAAAGAACAATCTTGTCTGTATGCTAAATTTTTATTTTGCGGAAAAACTCTGAAAGCATATTCAAAACTTCCCGGTTTTGGCGGAACTATTTCAACAGAATAAAATATATTGCCATATTCGGTTTTTACACAATTTAATTTTTCGGCCGATACAATTTCTTTTTCGCCATCAGGATCCGTTTGTGTTATAACAAGCTCTACTCCAATATCTTCAGATAATAAATTTTCGACATGAATAACAAGTTCACCATAATATTTTTCACCCAAAATTAAAGGATCTTTAATTGGATCTGAAATATTTGAACTCACATAAGTTATTGTATTCCATTGTCTTGCAATTTTATCTTTCCAAGCAGAAATTTCTTTTGCAAGTTTATAATTATCCGAAATTATATTTTTAAATGTTTTTTGAAGTTTTGAATAATATCTGTGTTGATAATCATTTATCATTCTTTTAGTTGTGAATTCAGGAGCAATTTCGCCTATATTCTTTTTCATTGCTTCAATCCAATCTTTCGGAATCCCTTTATCGTTTACATTGTAATATAATGGAATAATTTCTGTTTCCAATTTATGAAAAATTACTTCCGAATCAAGGTCGTTTTGAAGTTCTTCGTTTTCATATTTTTTGTCTTTATCTAAAGCCCAACCTGCTCCTTCTTTATATCCTTCAACCCACCAACCGTCTAATACACTGAAATTTAAAACTCCGTTCATAACTGCTTTCATACCGCTTGTTCCTGAAGCTTCTAAAGGGCGAGTAGGTGTATTTAACCAAATATCAACACCTTGCACTAATGGTTTTGCAACAGACATATCATAGTTTTCCAAGAAAATTATTTTACCGATAAATTCGGGTGTTTTAGAAATTTCAATAATTTCTTTAATAATATCTTGTCCGCCTCCGTCGTTTGGGTGTGCTTTTCCTGCAAAAATGAATTGAATCGGCATTTCCGGATTATTGATAATTTTTTCTAATCTATCTAAATCTTTGAAAAGTAAATTTCCTCTTTTATATGTTGCAAATCTTCTGGCAAATCCTATTGTAAGAACATCTTCTCGAATATTATTTTTTATTTTTAATATTTCTCTCGGATTAGCTCGCATTACCGAACCTAAATCATCAAGTTTATCTTTAATAAATTCAATTAATCTTTTCTTTTGTGCTTTTTTAATTGCCCAAATTTCTTTGCTTGATGTTTTGTAGATTCTGGAAAAATCGGGGTCATAGCTGTCTTCGCAAAGTAACTTTGTCATTTCTGATGAAGCCCAAGTTCTAAAATGTACTCCGTTTGTTACATATCCAACCGGAAGTTCTTCGGGGAAATATCCGTCCCACATATCTTTGAAAACAAATTTTCTTGTAATTTCACCGTGCAATTTACTTACTCCGTTAATTTCCTGTGAAAAGTTAATTGCTAAAACACTCATAGAAAATTTTTCGTCTTTTTTATCCGGAATTGCTTTTCCTAAATTTATAAAATCGTTCCAACTTAAACCAATTTTTTCTGCATAATTTGGTAAATATTTCAGAACAATTTCTTCATCAAAAGCGTCGTGTCCGGCAGGAACCGGAGTATGTGTTGTAAATAATGATGAAGCTCTAACAATTTCCAATGCTTCATAAAAACTTAATTTTTCATCTTGAACAAAATTTCTTATTCTTTCAAGTCCGATAAGTGCTGCGTGGCCTTCGTTGCAATGATAAATATCTTGATTAATATTTAATAATTTTAAAACTCTTATTCCGCCAAGTCCGAGAAGTATTTCTTGTTTAAATCTGTTTTCATGGTCGCCGCCGTAAAGTCTGTATGTTATACTTCGGTCGGCTTCAGTATTGTCTTCTCTGTCGGTATCTAACAACAACAGTGAAATTCTTCCGATATTAAGTTTCCAAATTTGAATTTTTGTTTCTCTTCCTGTAAACCAAATACTTATAGTTTTAGTCGTTCCGTCTTCATTTTTAATAAGTTCGGCAGGTAAATCGTTAAATTTTTGCGATTCGTAAACGGCTTCTTGTTTTCCATCGAAGGAAATTTTTTGTGTGAAATAGCCTTGTCTGTAAAATAGTCCTACTGCAACCATGTTATATCCTGAATCGCTTGCTTCTTTCAAATAATCTCCGGCAAGCATTCCTAAACCGCCGGAAAATATTTTTAATATATTTGCTATTCCGTATTCCATACTAAAATAGGCAATTGAAGGATAATTTTCGTTGTAAGGAGTTTGAATGTAATGCTCGAATTTTTTATAAACTTTATTGTATTTTTTTATAAATTCATGGTCGTTTTCAAGTTCTTCAAATCTTTTGTATGAAGTGTTTCTTAAAATTGAAAGCGGGTCAAAGCATTTTGTAGGTCCTTTTTCTTCTGAAATTGATTTGAATAAATTTACAGTTTCAGATGACCAAGACCACCAAAGATTTCTTGATAAAACATCAAGTCCTTCAAGTTTTCCGGAAAATTCAGGTTTTACGCTTAATTCTTTCCACGCAGGTTTATTTGAAATTATATTTCTCATAATAAAAGTTTTAGGTTTTCATTTTATGTTGAAAAAGCATTTGCCTGATGCTATAACGTTATAAATTTGAAATAATTTTTTTTGAAATTTGAAGTAATTCTTCTTTTTCCAATTTTAGTTTTGGTCTTTGAAAACTAAGTTCATCGGCTGTTTTGAACGGAATTAAATGTATGTGTGCATGTCTGACTTCTATTCCTACAACCATAACTCCTACTCTTTCACAATCAACCGATTTATTAATTGCTCTTGCAACTTTTTTTGCAAAAAGTATCATATCGGAAAGTAATTCGTCTTCAATATCAAAAATATAATCTATTTCTTTTTTGGGTACAACTAATGCGTGTCCTTTGGTTAACGGGGATATATCAAGAAAAGAAATGAATTTTTCGTCTTCGGCAATTATATAGGCCGGAATTTCTCTACTAATAATTTTTATAAAAATACTTGGCATCGGATATAAAATTTGATTTAAAACTAAGTTCAAATTTACGAAAAAACTTATTAACAAATTGTATAGGATTTTTTTTATTTAAAATGATATATCTAAAATTTCAAATGCAATTTTTCCGGCGGGTATATTAATTTCAACAATATCTCCTATTTTTTTTCCCATTAATCCTATTGCTATTGGGGTTGAAACAGATATTCTGTTTTCTTTAATATTTGCTTCTCTTTCTGAAACAATTGTGTATTCAATAACAGAATTATTTTTTTGATTCTTAAGTTTTACAGTGTTAAGCATTTGAACAGAGTCTGTATCAATTTTGGATTCATCTACAAGTCTGGCATTGGCAAATATAGTTTTTAATTGAGAAATTTTCATTTCCAACATGCCTTGAGCATCTTTAGCGGCATCGTATTCTGCATTTTCAGATAAATCTCCTTTATCTCTTGCTTCGGCAATTTGCTGAGTAATACTTGGTCTTTCGATTGTTTCAAGTTGGTGAATCTCATTTTTTAATTTATCAAGACCTTCCTGAGTTAAATAAACTACTTTTCCCATAATTTTTTAAATTTTTACAAAAAATAAAAGAAAGAATTCCGATTTTCCGGAACTCTTTCGTGATGCAAATATAATTATTTTATAATTAAATGCAATATTCTATCTCTTCTTCTTTTCAATAATATTTGAACCTAATATTGCATCTTTTAAATTAAGTGTTTGTGATTGAGCTACTTTTCTTTTATTTGAATGTAGTTCTTTGTTTGCATTTTGTAAATCATTGTCTACAATTGTATGTTCTTCTTTATATTCAAGCGTTTCCGTGTTGTTCACAATGTTATCTTTCTCTTTTTGAGTGATATTATTTAACATTGCTTCTTTGTTATAAAGTGCATATTTTTTTTCTTGTGTTGTATAATTTGGTCTTTTAATTTTTTTTGTTTTTGAAAAAATTAACCAAGCAGAAAAACCTAAAACAAAAGTGATTGCAAATAATTCGTAATATGGCATAAATATTTATTTAATAATCTCAAATATATACATTTTTGTTAAGATAAATTTAAAATCATTTCTTATTTTTTTTGTTTTTTCTTTTTTTTCTCATTTTTCAATGCTTGTTTTTCTTTTTCGCTTATATATTTACTTTTCTCGCCATATTTTTTTTCGTTTTCCTTCATTTTTTTCTTCATCTTTTTTTGGGTATCCGGATTTTGAATTTCCAATTGTCTTTTTCTTCTAATTTCCAATAGTTCTGTGCTATATTTTTCTTGTTTTGTTTTGGCTTTGTTGTAAATCAATTGTTCTGTTCCTCGCAAATGCATTGATGAACCTTTATTTAAAATTGTTTTCTCTTCAATGCTTAAAGAATATTTTTTGTTAATTTTTTCTTCCTTTTTTTCGTATTTTTTTATAACATTATTCTTTCTAATTGCTTCTTTTTGACCTTCATATCTGTTTTTATTGACAATATAAATCATTCTGTCTTCGGGCGAAGTTGCATCCCATTGTTCTTCACTCATTTTTTTTGGACTGTCGAATTTTAAAGTTTTTTTAAATCGCTTATTTTTCTTTGAAATTAGTTTTTTCGTATATTTCAAAGGCTTTTTATTGGCATGTGAAATAATCATTTTGTCAAAAAAATTCTTGTCTTGTTTTATAAATTTCTTTTTTTCAAATTCCGAAGGTGCATATTTTTTTGAGTAATATTCTCGGTCGTATTTGCTCCATTCCAAAAGCAAACTGTCTTTGCCTTCCATGTTTTTTTGTTTCCATGTTGAGCCTGTAATAGGCTCGGGTTTTGTAGTTGTTCGTTCCGATTTTTTATTACCGAATAAGTGTTTTTTTTCCTTCTTTACTGTATCAAAATTAATGTTTTCCGAATTCACAATAGAAGTATCCGTTTCCTGCGAAAATACAGAAATGCTTAAGAAAATAATTATTGTAGTAAAAAAAATTATCAATTTAATATTCATCTGTTTATTTTTAATTGTTTTTAACGGTCAGATAGGAACATCCTAAATAATCATTCGTTTGTGTGTCGAGAGATATTCATGGATGTTTCATCTGTTTATTTTTAATTGTTTTTAACGGTCAGATAGGAACATCCTAAATAATCATTCGTTTGTGTGTCGAGAGATATTCATGGATGTTTCATCTGTTTATTTTTAATTGTTTTTAAATGTC
>DZBS01000046.1:17137-21873 GCA_022729995.1 Draconibacterium orientale
TCGAGAGATATTCATGGATGTTTCATCTGTTTATTTTTAATTGTTTTTAAATGTCGGATTGGAACATCCAAAATAATAATTCTTCTGTGTGTTGAGAGACTTACGTGGATGTTTTCATTTCTTTATTTTATTTGTCTATATAAATTTGCGATTATTTTTGATATATTTGTGTAAATATTTTACTAAAATGCAAAAAGTGAACCTAAATAAATTAAAATTGATATTTTCTTTTTTGTTAATATCAAATTTGTTTTTAACATGCAAAGAACAAACGGATAATATTCCACAAGTTTACGTAGATATTCAAATTGATTTAAACGACCCGCAATATTTTCAGCTCCGTTTAGTCGGAAGTTATGTTTATGTAACAGGCGGTTACAGCGGAATTATTCTCTACAGGCTTTCCGAAGACGAGTTTATTGCTTATGACAGAGCTTGTCCTTACGATTATGATTGCGGTAAAGTTTATGTTGATGACTACAATTTTTCTGCTGTAGATACAGATTGTTGCAAATCTGAGTATTCATTAATGCTTGACGGTGCGGTAACTAAAGGTCCTTCGGTTTTTCCTTTAAGAAAATATTTTGTTACATATAATCAAAATGTTGAAATGCTGAGAATTACAAACTAATTTCAATTCATAAAAAAAGACTGTCCGAATTTACGAACAGTCTATATTTATATTGATATTTTTATAATCCTAATATCTGTAATGATCAGGTTTGTATGGACCTGCGACTGCAACTCCTAAATATTCCGCTTGATCGTTTGAAAGCGTTGTAAGTTTTGCACCAACATGTTCTAAATGTAGGCGTGCAACTTCTTCATCAAGGTATTTCGGTAAACGATAAACGCCTAATTCATAATTTCCTTTCCAAAGTTCTAATTGAGCTAATGTTTGGTTTGTAAATGAATTACTCATTACAAATGAAGGATGTCCGGTTGCATTTCCCAAGTTTACAAGTCTTCCTTCTGAAAGTAAAATAATTGAATGTCCGTCGGGAAATGTGAATTTATCTACTTGTGGTTTAATAGTATCGCGAATAATTCCGGGATAATTGTATAATTTTTCAACTTGAATTTCATTATCAAAATGACCAATATTACAAACAATTGAATTGTTTTTCATTTTTAACATGTGGTCAAGTGTAATAATATCTTTATTTCCGGTTGTTGTAACATAAATATCGCCTTCGGGCAACATATCTTCAACAGTTTTTACGGCAAATCCTTCCATTGTTGCTTGTAATGCACAAATCGGGTCAATTTCGGTAACAGTAACTCTTGCGCCGTAACCTGCCATTGATTTTGCTGAACCTTTTCCAACATCACCATATCCGCAAATAACAATTTTTTTACCTGCAAGCATAATATCTGTTGCACGTTTTATACCGTCGGCAAGCGATTCGCGACAGCCGTAAGTGTTATCGAATTTAGATTTTGTAACAGAATCATTTACATTTATTGCAGGGAAAAGTAATTTTCCGGCTTCATGTAATTGATATAAACGATGAACTCCTGTTGTTGTTTCTTCTGAAACTCCTTTTATTGATTTAACCGATTTTTCCCATTTATTAGGAGTTAAAGCTAAAGCCTTTTTAAGAGCTTTCATTAATTCTATTTCATCTTCAGCATCATATTTTTTGTCTAATATTGAAGGGTTTTGTTCTCCTTCATAACCTTTAAGAACCATCATTGTAGCATCGCCGCCGTCGTCAACAATTAAATCGGGAGTTCCGCCGTTTGGAAATGTAAGTGCTTGTTCTGTACACCACCAATATTCTTCAAGAGTTTCTCCTTTCCATGCAAAAACAGGAATCCCTTTTTTTGCAATAGCTGCTGCTGCATGATCTTGTGTAGAAAAAATATTGCAACTTGCCCAACGAACATCAGCACCTAATTCTACCAAAGTTTCTATCAAAACTGCAGTTTGAATTGTCATGTGCAACGAACCGGTTATTTTTGCACCTTTTAACGGTTTCACGGTTCCGTACTTCTTTCTCAAAGACATTAATCCGGGCATTTCATGTTCGGCAAGAATAATTTCTTTGCGACCCCAATCTGCAAGGCTTATATCCTTTACTTTGTAATCTAAACTTGTTGAATTTGTATTATTCATTTTATTGTATTTTTAATTATTTTCAAAAATATTAAGAATGCAAAGTTAGTATTTTTTTTAAAATCAGCTTTTTGTTTTAAAAATAATATTATTAGATATATAATTTTTACTTTTGCGGAATTATAGTTATTATAAAAAAATAATAAAAATGGATACAAAGAATAAAGGTTTTGATACCAAATTAATTCATGCAGGGTCTTATGAAGACCAATTCGGAAGTGCGGTAACGCCAATTTATCAAACATCAACATTTGGATTTAAAAATGCTCAACACGGAGCAGATTGCTTTGCCGGAAAATCCGACGGATTTATATATACTCGTATTGCAAATCCTACGATTAAAGCGTTTGAAGACGCAATGGCTGTTTTAGAAAACGGTTTTGGAGGAATAGCTACAAGCTCCGGAATGAGTGCGGTAAGTTCTGTATACATGGCTCTGTTGGGTCAAAATCAACACATTGTGTGTTCGGGTTCTATTTACGGACCTTCAAGAGGGGTTTTGGAACAAGATTTTTCTCGTTTTGGTGTTCAGTCAGATTTTATTGACACTTCAGATTTATCACAAATTGAAAATGCTATTAAAGAAAACACAAAAGTTCTTTATATAGAAACGCCTACAAATCCTACAATGCAAATTACCGACCTTATTGCAGCTTCTGAAATTGCTCATAAACATGGTGTTTTGGTTGTTGTCGATAACACTTTTTCAAGCCCTTATCTTCAAAATCCGTTAGATTTAGGAGCCGATGTTGTTTTACATTCAATTACAAAATATATCAACGGACACGCTGATGTTGTCGGCGGTGTAATTGTTGCAAAAACTGAAGATTTATATAAAAAAATTCGTCACGCAATGGTATATATGGGCGGAAATATGGATCCTCATCAAGCATTTTTAACTCACAGAGGCTTGAAAACACTTAGCATAAGAATGGAAAAAGCTCAGGAAAATGCAATGAAAGTTGCCGAATATCTTGAAAAACATTCGAAAGTTGCTTGGATAAAATATCCCGGTTTAAAATCTCATCCGCAACACGAATTGGCTAAAAAACAAATGAGAGGATTTAGCTCAATGATTAGTTTTGAGCTGAAAGGCGGATTAGAATCCGGAAAAAAACTTATGGATAATGTTCATTTGGCAATGCTTGCAGTTTCGCTCGGAGGTGTTGAAACATTAATTCAACATCCTGCTTCAATGACTCACGCAGGAATGAGCAAAGATGCACGCGAAAAAGCAGATATTACTGACGGATTGGTTCGTTTTTCTGTTGGTATTGAAAACGTGGAAGATATTATTTCCGACTTGGAACAAGCATTGGCTAAAGTATAAATCCTGAAAAATGTAAACGGCATATAAATAATTAATTTCTATATTATTCGATATGCTTGTCAGTCCACAGTCTTCAGTAGGCAGTAATAAAACATTATTGCGACTGAGGACTGATGACTGAAGTTATTGGTTTGAATTTATCCGCAATTTTGTTTAGACTACATTTTCATATTTCCCAAGCCAAGTAGTTTTCCGCTTGTTTAAGCACTTCAACTCCGCCAATGTTTTTTACCCAACCGGAAATTATTACCAATGAATTTTCCAAATTACTTTCCGGTTTATAGCCCAATTCATTTTTAATTTTGGTAATATCTAATGCCATATCTTTTGTTAAAGTTCTTATTAACAACGGACTAATTCCGCCAATATGAAAAATTGACATAAGTTTGGGAATCAAAATAGGAATTTCTTTTTCTTTGAGTTCAAACCCATATAATGATTTGGAAATTTTTCGCATTACATCAATTAAAATATATGGATTTTCGTCTGAAACATTATAAATATTAACTCCTTTTTTATCAGAATTCAAACACAAATCAACAGCTTTAGCCATATTTGAATATTCTGTCATCGAAACATTTATTTTCATTTTTCCCGGATGCTGAAGGGTATTTCCGTGAACCATTTTTAACAATCGAGGCAGTATTTTTTTATCTCCAACACCGTATAAAGCTCTCGGACGTAATATAAAACACGACTCGTAATTTGATTTCTCTATTAATATTTTTTCGGTTTCGAGTTTTGATTTTCCGTAGGCAGAAAGCTTCATTCCGTTCATGTTTCCGGTCATTTCCTCTGTTAAAACAATATCGGAAGGAACATAAACAGATGAAGACGAAATGTGAATAAATTTCTTACACGACTTTGTTGCATTTATAATATTTTCGGTTCCCGATGCATTTGTGTGCATAAGGTCTCGCAAACTTGCGTTATCGTCGGACACGGCTGCGGTATGAATAATTACGTCTGCTTCCGGAAAATTTATTTTTTGACGAATATCGGCTTTAAAATATTCGGCATATTTCAAAAGATTTGAAGGTGGATTATCAATTTTTCCGCTTGCAATTATTTCATGTCCTTTTTCGGAAAAATATCTTGTTAAATATGCACCCAAAGAACCTGTTGCGCCTGTTATTAGAATTTTCATAGTTTTGTTTTAACAAATTTAAAAATAATTAATTAATAAAAATAAATTACTGTTATGTTATAAATCTTACTTTTGCTTATAAATGTAGAATAGTTGAATTGACCGAATTAACTGAATGTAAAAATATTTACAAAAAATTT
>DZBS01000004.1:0-17521 GCA_022729995.1 Draconibacterium orientale
TTGTAAATAAAAAAGTTATGAATAAGTCCGAAGTGATTATAAAAAATAATCCTTAAACTGAAGGAAATCCTTTTTAAATGAGAGTTTGTATCATACATTTAATCAACATATTATATTTAATTAAAAACATTTTTCAGTGAAATAAAAAAATAGGTAATTACACGGATAATCATTTTATTTTTTTTTATCCCAACGGAACTTTAAATCGAAATATCTTATTTTCCCAAAAGCCAAAAGCTAACAGCCAACAGCCAATTATAAATGTCTAAATCATTTTTTTTATAGATATTTTTATCGAAAATATTGATTTTAATTTAAAGAAAATTAGACAAATAAAAAACAACTCAAACATTTGTAAGAAAAAAATAAAGAACTATCTTTGCGCCGATTTTTAATAACTAAATAATTATTTAAATGCCTGTAAAGATCAGATTAGCAAGACACGGCCGTAAACAAAAGCCGTTCTATTACATTGTCGCTGCAGACAGCAGGGCGCCGCGAGACGGTAGGTACATTGAAAGAATCGGTTCGTATAATCCGAATACCGATCCTGCAACAATTGATCTAAATTTTGATAAGGCGTTGACATGGCTTCGCAACGGAGCTGTTCCAACCGACACTTGCCGTGCAATACTCTCTTACAACGGAGTTTTATACAAACAACATTTGTTAAAAGGTATTACTAAAGGCGCTTTAACGGAAGAACAAGCCGAAGCCAAATTCCAAGATTGGTTAAAAGCTAAACAAGCTAAAATTCAAGCAAAAAAAGACAGATTAGCGAAAGAAGCTCATACTGACAAATCTTCTAAACTTGATGCCGAAACTGAAGTTAACAAAAAAAGAGCCGAAGAATTAGCTAAGAAAAGAGCTAAAGCTCTTAAAGTTGAAGACCAAGCTGTTGTGGAAGACACAACCGTTGAAGCTCAAACCGACGAACAAGTCGAAGAAAAAACCGAAGAATAGTTTAAATGAAAGAAATTTCGGATATTGAACTAATCAAAATCGGAAAAATCATTAAAACTCACAGCTTTAAAGGTGAGTTAATTATTAAACTTGATATTGAGTTTGATCAAATTTTTGAAACGGAACTGTTTTTTGTCTTGATAGACGGAATTACAGTTCCGTTTTTTACTTCTAAAATTTTTAAACCTTACAAAGCATCGCAAATGCTTATTAATTTCGACGATATCGACAACGAAAAAACTGCATCTCAATTACTTGGAAAAGATATATTCATCAGCAACGAAGATTTTGATAACGAAACAGATCCCGAACAAGATAATTTTAACGGTTACAAAGTATTCAATCACAATAATTTAATAGGAACTGTTAACGGTTTTCTTAATATCCCTTCAAATCCTATTTTAAGTATTTTTGATACCGACGAAAATGAAATTTTAGTGCCTTACAATGAGCATTTTATCGAAAAAATTGACGACGAAAAAAACGAAATTTTCCTTATTCTTCCCGAAGGACTTATTGATATTAACAAATAATTTTTTTTGTCATTGCTAATTAAATGTTATACTTAAAAAAGTAATTTAAATATTTTTTCTTACTTTTATTCCCATAATTTTTTATTTAAAATTTATGAAGAAAATATTATCATATAACGTTAACGGAATTCGTGCCGCAATAAATAAAGGTTTTGAAACTTGGCTTAAAAATGTAAATCCGGATATTGTTTGTATTCAAGAAACAAAAGCGCAACCCGAGCAAATTGATTCCGAACTTTTCAAAAAAATGGGTTATGAATCTTATTGGTTTTCAGCCCAAAAAAAAGGATACAGCGGAGTTGGAATTCTCACTAAAATTAAACCCGACAATGTTGTTTACGGAATGAATATTGAAAAATACGACAACGAAGGAAGATTTTTAAGAGCAGATTTTGGCGATGTTTCAGTTATTAGTGTTTATCATCCTTCGGGCTCAAGCGGCGATGACAGACAAGCATTTAAAATGCAATGGCTCAGTGATTTTAGAAAATATATTAACGAACTAAAACTCTCTCGAAAACACCTTATAATTTCCGGCGATTACAATATTTGCAGGCTTTGGATTGATATTCATAATCCCGATAAACAAGAAACTACATCAGGATTTTTACCCGAAGAGCGCGAATGGTTTCAAAATTTTATCGACGACGGATTTACTGATACTTTTAGAATGTTCAACTCAAAACCCGACAATTACAGTTGGTGGAGTTACAGAGCCGCAGCTCGCGAAAGAAATAAAGGCTGGCGTATTGATTATCACATTATCACTAAAAATTTTGAATGTAAAATTGCCGACGCATTTATTTTGCCCGATGCAATGCATTCAGACCATTGTCCGGTTGGAATATATGCCGAATTTTAATAATTAATAAATTATTTTTAATGATAAATATCGGAATTGTTATAAAATCCACCGGAAGTTGGTATTCGGTGAAAAGTAATTCACAAATTTTTAATTGTAAAATAAAAGGTAAATTCAGAATTAAAGGATTTAAATCTACAAATCCTGTTGCTGTTGGCGATATTGTTGATTTTGAAATTGTTGATTCAAACGACAACACCGGAGTTATAATTAAAATTCACGAAAGGAAAAACTACATAATTCGAAAATCTACAAACCTTTCGCATCAAGCAAATATTATTGCTGCAAATATAGATTATGCTTTTATCGTTGCAACTGTTGCAAATCCTAAAACATACACCGAATTTATCGACAGATTTTTGGTTACTTGCGAAGTAAATAATATTACAGGAATTATTATTCTTAATAAAATTGATACTTATTCCGACGAACAAAATGCTTATTTACAAAACATTACAAATATCTATGAAAAAGCCGGTTATAAATGTATTCATATTTCCGTAAAACAAAATATTAATATTGATGCTGTTTCGGAAATTATTGCAGATAAAACAATTGTAATTTCAGGAAATTCAGGAGTAGGAAAATCCAGCCTTATAAATTTATTGCAGCCGGGCTTAAATCTAAAAACCGGAGAAATTTCCGATTACTCGCAAAAAGGAAAACATACTACAACTTTTGCCGAAATGTTCGACATTGCAAACGGTAGGATTATTGACACGCCCGGAGTTAAAGGCTTCGGCTTGGTTGATGTTCCAGCCGAAACTCTTTCGAAATATTTTCCTGAAATGAATAAAATAAGGCAAAATTGCAGATACAACAATTGCACTCACACTCACGAACCCGCATGTGCAGTTAAACCCGCTGTTGAATCGGGCGAAATTAGCAAAGAGCGTTATAAAAACTATTTGAGCATTCTTGAAGACACAGGTGCAAAATACAGAACAGACGATTACAAATAAAATCAGAAATGATAAAAAACTGTTTATATATAATTTTCATATTTTTAGTTTTTAATATCGAAATAAAAGCTCAAAATTTATATTATCCGCTTGGAAATTCATTTTTAAAAGATATAAATTTCATTGCTTTAAGTTCTGAAAAGCCCATAAATACAGCATTTAAACCATTAATGCAATCGGAATTCAATATAAATTCCGACTCAATAATTTATCAGTTTTCAAGAGAAGAAAAATTGTTTTCAAACCATAAAAAAACTCTTGTTTTGCGAAAACTTTTCACCGAAGATTTTTTCGTTTATAAGAAAAATGATTTTTCAGTTTCTGTAAATCCTTTGTTTTATATAGAAAAAGGCTATGATTCAACTTCAATAGAAAAACTTTTTGTTAACACTCGCGGTATTGAAATTAAAGGAAACTTAGGAAAGAAAATTTCTTTTTATTCGGCATTCTATGAAAATCAAGCTTATTATCAGGCTTATATAAACAAATTCGTAAATGTTCGTAAAGTTGTTCCCGGACAAGGAGCTTCAAAAGGATATTTCACAAATAAACAAGATTTTTCAATGTCTGCGGGATATTTATCGTATTCGCCGGCAAAATGGATAAATATTCAAACCGGAAGCGATAAAAATTTTATCGGCGAAGGATATCGCTCGCTTTTACTTTCAGATAATTCATTTAATTATCCGTTTCTGAAAACTTCTTTTTTTTATAAGTCGTTTAAATACACTGCAATGTTTACCGAGTTTCAAGATTTTTCGGGTGTATATTATTCATATCATTTTAAAAAACACGGAACATTTAATTTGCTTTCATATTCATTTAAAAATAAAATTGAAATTGATTTTTTTGAAGGTGTTATATACAAAACCGAAGACACAACTCTTCATTTTCATAATAAATTTCCCGCAGATTTTTTTATTCCGATTCCGGGAGTTAGAACAGCGATTAATGGTTATTCTAATGAAAACAAAGTTGTTACAGGTATTAACTTAAAGGGAAATATCACTAAAAATATTCAAATTTATTTTCAAATTGCAAGCGATAATCCTAAGAAAAAAAAATTTGCGTTTCAGATTGGCGTAAAAACTTTCGATTTGTTTTTCAATAAATTAAAAAATCAAAAGCTATATTTTCAGGCAGAATATAATTTTGCAAAAAACGGAATTTATTCAAATATTTTTGATACTTTACAAACTTGGACTCATTATAATCAGGAATTGGCTCATCCATACGGAACCGATTTTTCGGAAATTCTCATCAATATAAATTACTCATTTTTAAATTTTTATATCGATTTTAAATATATTGATGCGAATTTAAACAGACAAAATACTTTTTCGGACATATATAATTATAATAATTTTAATTATATTTATGTTAACAATTCATCTGTTAATCATAAAACTATTGTTGCAGGTTGGATATTTAATCCGCAAACAAAATTACAAATTTATGCAGGAGCAGATATTAGAAATTCATTTTTTACATCGAACACAAAAACAAATTATTATTTTTTCGGACTTAAAACTTCTTTAAATAATTTTTATTTCGATTTTTAAACTTAATTTACAGAAAAATATTTTTTCCTAAATGGATATTTATCAAAGAAAACAAAAAGCAAAACTCTTAATTTTTATAACTGCGGTTATAATCGCTTTTGCGTCTTTGTTTTATTCAAACAGCATTGTAGAAAAACTGTCGGTTGAAGAACGAAAAAAAATTCAACTTTGGGCCGAAACTATTCGCGAAATTCAGGAAATACCGCTCGACGGACAAGTTAGCCCAACATTATATCGAATTCTTGAAAGTAATAACACAATACCCGTTATTCTTCTAAATGAAAACGGAGCTGTTCTTAATTACATGAATATCAACGAAAAAAAAGCAGAAAAATCAAAATATTTAGCGGATAGATTAATTGAAATGAAAGCCGAACACGAGCCTATAATAATAGAATTTTCCGGCGGACACAAAAACTTTGTTTATTATGAAGATTCTTTTTTGCTTAAAAGTTTATTCTATTATCCGTTTGTTCAGATATTTGCAGTGTTGATATTCATAATTGTTTCATATCTTGCATTTAACAGTTCAAGAAGAGCAGAGCAAAATCAAGTTTGGGTTGGAATGTCAAAAGAAACCGCACATCAACTCGGAACACCAATTTCGTCGTTACTTGCGTGGGTTGAACTCCTTAAACTTAAAGATTCCGATAATAAACTAATTGTTGAAGTAGAAAAAGATATAAAACGACTTGAAACAATCACCGAACGATTTTCCGGAATTGGCTCCGAACCGCTTCTTTTGCCTCATAATATTTCAAAAATAATAGAAAATTCTATTGAATATCTTAAAATTAGAACATCATCAAAAGTTGAATATATTTTTGATGCCGATATAAATAACGAAATAATTGTGCCTCTCAACAATTCTTTGTTTGAATGGGTTATAGAAAATATCTGTAAAAATGCAATAGATGCAATGAACGGCAAAGGAAAAATAAGTTTTGAAATAATTAAAAAATCGGAATTTGTTTATATTGATATTACCGATACAGGAAAAGGAATTCCGAAATCGCAAGTAAAAAGAATTTTTAAACCGGGTTTTACAACAAAAAAAAGAGGCTGGGGTTTAGGATTGTCTTTAGCAAGACGAATTGTTGAAATTTACCACAAAGGAAAAATATTTGTGAAATATTCCGAAATAGGCAAAGGAACAAGTTTTAGAATAATTCTTAAATCTAAAACCCTTTAAATTCAAGCTTTTCGGAATTTTAAATTTATTTTTTAGAATTAAATGTTCAGAACTTTTTTATATATAAATTAAAGTTTTATTTTTGCATGCTCAATATTTTATCAAGCAGATGAAAAATAAAAATGTATGTATATTGAAATTCAGTGGTTTAAAAGAAGGAACTCACGATTTTCAATATAAAATAGATAAAAAATTGTTCGAGAATTACGAAAGTTCTGAAATTCATGACGCAGATGTTGACATCAATGTAAATTTAATAAAGAGAAAAAATATGCTCGAATTAAATTTTGATATCAACGGAAGAATAAATGTTTCATGCGACAGATGTCTTGGCGATTTCGACATTGAAATATCATACCAAACAGAACTTATTGTTGAGTTTGGAGAAGAAAATTCGGACTTGTCGGATGCCGATAACAGCATCACAATAGCGCAAAGCGAGCATGAATTGATTTTAGATAAACATATATTTGATTACTTGAATATATGCGTTCCATACAGAAAAGTTCATCCAAAAGATGAAAACGGAAATTCTACTTGCGATATTGAAATGATTAAAAAACTTGAAGAATTGGAAACAAAAGACATTGACCAAGAAGAGACCGATTCGAGATGGGATAAATTAAAAGAATTATACAATTAGAAATTAGGATAATAACAAATAAAAATAAGATAAAATGGCACATCCAAAGAGAAAAATCTCTAACACAAGAAGAGATAAAAGAAGAACTCACGATAAAGCAACTCCATCGCAATTATCGACATGCTCAAATTGCGGAGCAACTATTAAATACCACAGAGTTTGCACAGAGTGCGGACATTATAGAGGAAAATTAGCAATTGTAAAAGAAGAAACGTTGTAGATAAAATAAATTGATTGTAAATCAATAAAGCTGTTTGAAAATTTTTTTTCATCACTCAAATTATATTGTGTTGAAAATGTGAGCTTCATAATTTTTCAAACAGTTTTTTGTTTTTTAACAAACTAAAAATTTGCATAAAACTTTAACTTGTTATAAAATTGTCCGGTTTTTTAATCGCTTTTTATAATGAAATAATTAATTTATAATGGATAAAATTAATGCAATAATTACCGGAATTGGTGCATTTGTGCCTGAGTATATCCTAACTAACGAAGAAATATCTAAAATGGTTGATACCACAGATGAGTGGATAATGACCAGAATAGGAATCAAAGAAAGACACATCCTTAAAGAACCCGGTTCCGGAACGTCAGATATGGCTGTAAAAGCCGTAGAACAGCTACTTAAAAAAACAAATACATCGCCCGATGAAATTGATTTGTTAATTTGTACAACCGTTACTCCCGATATGCAATTTCCAGCTACTGCAAATATTATTTCAGATAAAGTTGGAATTATAAATGCTTTCAGTTTTGATATAAATGCCGGATGTTCGGGATTTTTATACGGAATGTCTGTTGCTTCAAAATTTGTAACTTCCGGACAATACAAAAAAGTTATTCTCGTGGGTGCCGATAAAATGTCATCAATTGTAGATTATACAGATCGTTCCGTTAGTCCGATTTTTGGCGACGGAGCAGGAGCAATACTCTTAGAACCTACAACCGAAGATTACGGTTTTGTTGACGAAATTCTCCGAGTTGACGGTTCCGGAAGAAATCATCTTCACCAAAAAGCAGGCGGTTCAATAAAACCTGCATCGCACGAATCTGTTGATGCTCGCGAACATTTTATTTATCAAGAAGGTCAACCCGTTTTTAAAGCCGCAGTTAAAGGAATGGCCGATGTTTCCGTTGAAATGATGGAAAAACACAATCTAACAAATGAAAATTTAGCATGGTTGGTTCCTCATCAAGCAAATTTGAGAATAATTGATGCAACTGCAAACAGAATGAATCTTGCTCGCGAAAAAGTAATGATTAATATTGAAAGATACGGAAATACAACAGACGGAACATTACCTTTATTACTTTGGGAATGGGAGAAAAAATTAAAAAAAGGTGATAATATAATTTTTGCTACATTTGGCGCAGGATTCACTTGGGGTGCAATTCTTTACAAATGGGCTTATGACGCGAAATAATATCATTTTAAATAACAAAAATGATATATCTTATTGATATTTTATTTTTTTTATTAACTTTGATTGCGAAAAATTTATTTTAATATTTGAATAATAATAAACATTAAAACTAATAATATGGATTACAAAGAACTTAAAGAGTTTATAAAATCAGTTGCTAAATCAGGCGTTTCTGAAGTAGACATCAAAACCGACGAAATGAAATTAACAATAAAAGTTTCATCAAGAGGAGACAACGCCGTAACTCATACCGAAACTGTTATCCAACAAATTCCATATCCTGCAACAATGGCATCGCAGCAAATGATGCAACCTTTATTTCAACAACAAACATCACAACCCAATTTTCAAAATAACGTAACATCGGAGCAACCCAAAAAGGAAGCAGACGAAAGTTCAAAATATGTTACAATAAAAGCTCCAATGGTTGGAACATTTTACCGAAAACCCGGACCGGATAAAGATAATTATGTGAATGTAGGAGATGTTGTTAAAACAGACACAGTTGTTTGTATCATAGAAGCAATGAAATTATTTAACGAAATTGAAGCAGAACAATCAGGAAAAATAGTTAAAATTCTTGTTGAAGATGCATCTCCCGTTGAATTTGATCAACCGTTATATCTTGTTGATCCAAGTTAAATTTTTATTTAATAACCAACTAAAATTTACTATCATGAAAACAAAATTATTATCGTATCTGTTTATTATTGCTTTAGTTACAATTTTCTACGGATGTCCGTATTCATCAGATATTCCCGTAGATTCTCCTAAAGAAGACGTAATGGGAAAAATGTTAGGAAAATGGGCTCAAACAAGTGAATTCGAAAAAGAAAATCCTACTTACTACACTGTTACAAAATTCGATAATTTCAGATATAAAATTGTTGAAAGCAGTTACTCTACTTCCGATAGTGCTTATACTGAAAAAGTTTGGGTTGCTCATACAACAACAATTTCCGGAGCACCATTCTTGAACATGCAAGAACTCGGACAAGAAAAATATGATATTTATAAATTAGATATCACAGATACTGAATTTACTATGTTTGAAGTAACCGATAATATCGACGAAACATTCACAAATTCAGGCGATTTTATTAAATTTATTAAGAAAAACATGAATCTTAGTTTTTTCTATAACGCAAGCGAAAAGACATATAAAAGAATGTAATTTTCTTGATTATTGAAAAGCAAAACCAAATAATTCTTATGTTTAAAAAAATATTAATTGCCAACAGAGGTGAAATAGCTCTAAGAATAATTAGAACTTGTAAAGAAATGGGCATCAAAACTGTTGCCGTTTATTCAACTGCTGACAAAGAAAGTTTACATGTTAGATTTGCAGACGAGGCCGTTTGTATTGGACCACCTCCCGGAAATAAATCCTATTTAAATATACCTTCAATAATTGCGGCAGCAGAAATTACAAATGCAGATGCAATTCATCCGGGTTACGGATTTTTATCCGAAAATGCAAAATTTGCAGAAATTTGCCTAAATCACGACATAAAATTCATTGGACCAACACCGGAAATGATTAATAAAATGGGTGATAAATCCAATGCAAAAAAAACAATGGTCGCTGCAGGTGTTCCCACAATTCCCGGTTCAAAAGATTTATTATCATCTGTTGAAGAAGGAATTAAATTAGCAGAAACAGTTACATATCCTGTAATTATTAAAGCTACAGCCGGCGGTGGCGGAAAAGGCATGAGAATTATTTGGAATAAAGAAGAATTTCAAGCAAAATGGGATTCCGCTCGTCAAGAAGCTGCTGCTTCTTTTGGAAACGACGGAATGTATATGGAAAAATACATCGAAGATCCGCGTCATATTGAAATTCAAATAGTTGGAGATCAATATGGAAACGCTTGTCATTTATCGGAAAGAGATTGTTCCGTTCAACGAAGACATCAAAAACTTCTCGAAGAAACACCCTCTCCTTTTATGACAGACGAATTAAGAGAAAAAATGGGCGATGCTGCTGTTAAAGCAGCTAAGTCCATCAAATATGAAGGTGTTGGAACTGTAGAGTTTCTTGTAGACAAACACAGAAATTTCTTTTTCATGGAAATGAATACAAGAATTCAAGTTGAACACCCGATAACTGAAGAAGTTATAAATTACGATTTAATAAAAGAACAAATAAAAGTTGCTGCAGGAATCGCAATTACAGGAAAAAATTATTACCCTCAAATGCACGCAATTGAGTGTAGAATTAATGCGGAAGATCCTTTTAACGATTTTAGACCTTCACCCGGTAAAATAAAAGTTTTACATATTCCCGGTGGTCACGGAGTTAGAGTTGATACACATGTTTATTCAGGTTATACAATTCCGCCAAATTACGACTCAATGATTGCAAAACTTATTATTACCGCAAGATCCAGAGAAGAAGCAATTACTAAAATGAGAAGAGCTTTAGACGAATTTGTTATTGAAGGAATACATACTACAATTCCTTTTCATATACAATTAATGGATAATGAAGATTTTAAAAAAGGAAATTATACTACAAAATTTATGGAAAGTTTTGTATTAAAAAAATAAAAAATGGCAATCACAAAAAATCAACCGGTGGAAAACAATTCAATTAACATTATCGGAAAAGGAACTTCAATTATCGGAAATTTGAATTCCGACGGCGATATTCGTATAGACGGCAGTCTTGAAGGAAATATTAAAGCTTCAGGCAAAGTATTAATCGGAAAAACAGGTAACGTTAAAGGCGATGTTTTTTGTTCAACACTTGATATTTCTGGAAATGTAACCGGAAAAGTAAATGTTTCCGATATACTTTCTTTAAAAGCAAGTGCAAATATATCCGGAGAAATTAACACTCAAAAAATAACCATCGAACCGGGTGCTGTTTTTAACGGAACATGCAAAATGGGAAGTCAAAAAATTACTGATTCTGCTCCCGTTAAAACTGTATAAATACTAATAAAAGCCTAATATCAATTTTTTTTTCGTTAAGGCTTTTAATGTTTTTTTAGCAGTAACTATAGAATAGTTTAAATTTTTTTTCGATTTTAAACTTATTGCTGTGGCTTATTGCTATAGTTTTTTTTACAAATTCTATTAACTGTTAGTATTGTGAACACAGAAATAAAATCATTCTTATATAAAATAATTTTAATGTCGGTAATAATATTAATTATCGGCACAGTATTATTGATTTTCACTTTTCCCAATTATTATTTTACCGCTTTCCCGTTTCTTTTCCCTTTATTTATTGCGGTTTCAACAATATCTCATTATATTTTAATTATTTCGAATAATAATAATCAGCATAAATTTAACACCGCATTTATGCTTAGTTTTATTGTAAAAATATTTGCTTACAGTATTTTTGTGGCTGTTTCACTCTATTTTGATAAAACAAATTTAATTACTTTTGTTATTTCTATAATGATACTTTATATTATATATACAGTATTTGACGTAATCCAAGTATTAAAATTTTTAAAGAAAAATAAACCTTATATCGAACAATAAAGTTTTAAGTTTTAATTTTAATATTTTTTTTATAATTTTGCGACAGCTTAAAAAAAGCCGTCAAATAAAAACGAAAATTCATGAGCCTTTGTAAAATTAAGTATTCTGCTCTTTTAATCTTAATATTGTTAATTGGTGTGAATTTTAATATTTTCGCCCAAGAACATCAAGAAAAAGAAAAAGAATTTAACGCCGGCGAACTAATAATGGAACATGTTGCAGACGCATATACTTGGCACATTGCAACATTTGGAGAAAAACATGTTGCAATTCCGTTGCCTGTAATTGTTTTCAGTAAAGAAAAAGGCTTCAATATTTTCCTTTCTTCCGAATTTCATCACGGACATCAAGCTTATAAAGGGTTCTTTATATCAAACAGCGAATTAAGTCCGAATAAAGGAAAAATTGTAGAACAAATTAACGGCGAAGAAGTTAGACCATTAGATTTATCAATTACAAAAAATACACTATCATTATTATTGAGCGTAATATTTATAGCTTGGTTATTTATTTCGGTTGCAAAAACATATAAAAAGAGAGAAGGAAAAGCACCAAAAGGAATTCAATCCGCATTAGAACCGCTAATTCTTTTTATAAGAGATGATGTTGCAAAATCTTCAATAGGAGAAAAAAAATATGAAAAATACACACCATATTTACTTTCAATATTTTTTTTCGTTTTCATAAATAACCTACTCGGATTAATTCCAATCTTTCCCGGAGGCGCAAATCTTACCGGAAATATAGCAATTACTTTAGTTTTGGCCTTAATAACATTTGTAATAACCACAGTAAGCGGAAATAAAAATTATTGGAGACATATTTTTTGGGGACCCGGAATTCCATGGTGGTTGAACATCAGCATTATGTGGATTGTCGAACTTATGGGTGTTTTTATTAAACCATTCGTTCTTATGGTTCGTCTTTTTGCAAATATATTAGCCGGTCATATTGTATTGTTAGGTTTTTTTAGTTTGATATTCATTTTTGGCAACATGAATGTTGGAGCAGGTTACGGAATCACAGCACTTTCAATACCTTTCACTGTATTTTTATCGTTATTGGAACTTTTAGTTGCATTTATTCAAGCTTATGTTTTCACACTATTGTCAGCTTTATATTTTGGAATGGCAACAGAAGAACATCATTCGTAATTATATTTTTTAATCACATATATCAACATTAACATGGAAACTTTATTATTAGTACTTTTAGAAGTAATAGCAGGAGTTACTGATTATGCCGCAATGGGAGCCGGAATCGGTGCAGGAATTGCAGTTATCGGAGCAGGAATCGGAATCGGACAAATAGGCGGAAACGCAATGTCTGCAATTGCTCGTCAACCTTCATCTGCAGGCGATATTCGTGCAAACATGATTGTAGCAGCAGCACTTGTTGAAGGAGTTGCATTCTTTGCCATTGTTATCAATTTGCTTATTATTTTATAGCAAAAATACTTAAAAAAAAATGGAGCAAACATAAAAAATTTGCTCCAAATATTTAATTTGTCAAATAATATCAAAAAATATACAAAATGGGTTTAGTTACTCCCGATTTCGGTTTGGTATTTTGGATGCTCGTTTCATTCTTAATACTATTGTTTATTCTTAAAAAATTTGCATGGAAACCAATTCTGGGTTCATTAAAGGCACGTGAAGATTCTATCGACGAAGCTTTAAAATCTGCTGAAATGGCAAAAGACCAAATGGCTAAATTGCAAGCTGATAACTTAAAAATTCTTCAAGAAGCAAAAGAAGAAAGAGAAAAACTTTTAAAAGAAGCTCGTGAAGTGAAAGACAGAATTATTGCCGATGCAAAAAGTGAAGCTGTTTTGGAAGCCGATAAAATTATTATAGCTGCTAAATCACAAATTGAAAGTGAAAAACTTTCTGCAATTAAAGAAATTAGAGAAAAAGTGGTTTTATTATCTGTTGATATTGCAGAAAAAATAATTCATAAAAATCTTGACTCCGACTCAAAACAAAGAGATTTTGCCGATTCATTATTAAATAAAATGGAACTAAACTAAACTCTTATGAATCTTAATCGAATTACTGTCAGATACGCAAAAGCACTTCTCGAAAGCGCTGTTGAACTTAATATTGCTCAAATTGTAAATGACGATATCAAATTAATTTCAAAAACTTCCGAGTTTAAAGACTTTAAATTATTTCTTGAAAATCCGACTATTCAAACTTCAAGAAAAAATAAAATTATTTCTGAAATTTTTCAAAATAAAATAAATCAACTTACTCTGAATTTTTTATTTCTTCTCACAAAAAATAAACGAGAAATTTATTTAAGCAGTATAACAAGAAATTTTTTGAAACAGTATAGAGATTTATTCGGAATAACACACGTATTGTTAACAACTACCACACAAGCCGAAGACTTGTTCTTAAAAGAAATTGAAAAAAATATTTCAACTTTATACAAAACAAAAGTTGAATTGCATGACAAAGCAGATGAAAGTTTATTGGGTGGATTTATTGTAAATATCAATGATGTTCAATACGATGCAAGCGTAAAAAATAAATTGGAAAAAATTAAACGCGAATTATTAGCGTAAACTAAATAGAATAATTAATCTCATAATAAATATTTATAGACATGGCAGGCATTAATCCCGCAGAAGTTTCTGAGATATTAAAAAAACAACTTACCGGAATTAGCACCGAATCTGAATTTGAAGAAGTTGGTACCGTAATAGAAGTTGGCGACGGAATAGCACGTATTTACGGCTTAAGCGGCGTAAAATCAAACGAAATGATTGAATTCCAAAACGGAATAAAAGGTATTGCTCTTAACCTTGAAGAAGACAATGTTGGTGCCGTTCTTTTAGGTTCCTCTGTTGGAATAAGAGAAGGAGATATAGTTAAAAGACTTAATAAAATTGCTTCAATCAAAGTTGGTGAAGGTATGCTTGGAAGAGTTGTTAATACTCTCGGACAAGTTATCGACGGTAAAGGTCCGTTAACCGGAGAATTATACGATATGCCGCTTGAAAGAAAAGCTCCGGGAGTTTTATTCAGACAACCTGTTAACGAGCCGTTGCAAACCGGAATAAAAGCAATTGATTCAATGATTCCCGTTGGAAGAGGTCAAAGAGAACTTATTATAGGCGACAGACAAACCGGAAAAACAGCTATTGCTATTGATACAATTATAAATCAAAAAGAGTTTTACGATAAAGGCGAACCTGTTTTTTGCATTTATGTTGCGGTTGGACAAAAAGGTTCAACAGTTGCAAATATTTCTAAAATATTAGAGAAAAACGGAGCATTACATTATACTGTAATTGTTGCTGCAACTGCGGCAGAACCTGCAGCTCTTCAATTTTATGCACCTTATGCCGGTGCTGCAATCGGCGAGTTTTTTAGAGATACCGGAAGACCGGCTTTAATTGTTTATGATGATTTATCCAAACAAGCAGTTTCGTATCGTGAAGTTTCTCTTTTACTTAGAAGACCACCTGGACGTGAAGCTTATCCCGGCGACGTATTTTATTTGCATTCACGTTTGTTGGAACGTGCCGCTAAAATTATTAATGAAGACAGCGTTGCTAAAAATATGAACGATGTTCCGGATTCAATCAGACATCTTTTAAAAGGCGGAGGTTCTTTAACTGCTTTACCTATAATTGAAACTCAAGAAGGCGACGTTTCTGCTTATATTCCTACAAACGTAATTTCAATTACCGACGGACAAATATTTTTGGAATCCGATTTATTCAACGCAGGTATTCGACCCGCAATAAATGTAGGTATTTCAGTTTCCAGAGTAGGAGGAAATGCTCAAATAAAATCAATGAAAAAAGTTGCGGGAACTTTAAAACTCGACCAAGCTCAATATCGCGAATTGGAAGCTTTCTCTAAATTTGGTTCAGACCTCGATCCTGTTACTCTCGGTGTTTTGAATAAAGGAAGAAGAAATGTTGAAATTCTTAAACAAAAACAATTTTCGCCATTTAGAGTTGAAGAACAAGTTGCAATTATTTATGCAGGAACAAATGATTTATTGAAAACAGTTCCCCAAAATAAAATTAAAGAATTTGAAATTGAATTTTTGGATTTTTTGAAAGCAAAACATAAAGACGTTCTTGATACTTTAGCTTCCGGAAATTTAAGCGATACAGCCGTTAGCACTTTAAAAGAAGTTGCGTTGAACATAGCTTCGGGTTATCAAAATATGTAAAATTAATTTAATATTTTGCCTGATTTTTAAATTTCAGGCAAAATATTTTTTTATCAATTTAAAAAAAATAAAATGACATTTGAAGAAGCAGTTGCCAAATCTCAAACATTAACAGAACGTCCGTCAAACGATATTTTATTAAAATTATACGCATTATTTAAACAAGCTTCGGAAGGAGATGTTTCCGGCGAAAAACCGGGCGGTTTCGATTTTAAAGGCGCTGCAAAATATGATGCTTGGGCTAAAATAAAAGGTCAAGAGCCTGATTCTGCTAAATCGGAATATATTAGTTTAGTGGAATCTTTACTTTAAAAATAATCTTCTATTATTTCATTATAATTTTATATGGCAAATTTAAAAGAAATTAGAACCAGAATAACATCAGTAAAATCTACACGACAAATTACGAATGCTATGAAAATGGTTTCTGCTGCAAAATTGAGAAAAGCTCAAGATGCTGTTACTCAGCTTAGACCTTATGCTATAAAATTACATCAAATACTTGGTCACTTAAACGAAGTGAGTGAAGGTGAAATAGAAAATATTTATTCGGAAGTTAGAAGTCCGGAAAAAATTCTTATTGTTTTGATTAGCTCAAATCGTGGATTATGCGGCCCTTTTAACGCCAACATTTCCAAAAAAACTATTGATATAATTGAAACAAAATATAAAAGACAATTTCTTGCAGGAAATGTAAAATTTGCCACAATCGGAAAAAAAGCCGGAGACGTTTTAAAAAGTAAAGGCTACACAATTTATGAAAAATTCGATAAAATATATGATGAATTAAATTTTGCAAATACATCAATAATTTCCGAGAATTTAATGAATAAATTTTCAACCGGTGAATTTGATTGCGTTGATTTAGTTTATAATAAATTTAAAAATGCTGCCGTTCAGATTATTACCGAAGAACAATTATTACCTGTAATTCAAGACGAATCGGAAAAAACATTAAATGAAGATTATATTTTTGAACCTTCATTGGAATTTATTGTTGAAAACGTAATTCCGGAATCTATAAAAATAAGTTTGCATGCAGCAATTTTAGATTCTAATGCTGCCGAACAAGGTGCAAGAATGACTGCTATGCACAAAGCAACCGATAATGCAACAGATTTAATTAAAGAATTAACACTAAGTTACAACAAAGCAAGGCAAGCTGCAATTACCGGAGAAATAATGGAAATTACCGCAGGTGCCGAAGCATTAAAAGGATAAAAAATTATGGAAATTAAAGGGACTGCTATTCGACCGACTTTGGAATTTGTAAAAGAAAGATTCCCTGAAAGTTATACTGCTTGGATTAACAGTTTGCCCGTAAGTTCCAAAAAATTACTTGAAGGTGTTATTAGTGCAGCCCTTTGGTATCCAATTAATGATGCTGTTATTGTTCCCACACGAATTTTAGGCGAAATGTTTTATAACGACCCTAAAGATGCAGCAACGGAAGTTGGCAGATATAGCGCCGACAAGTCTTTAACCGGTGTTTATAAAGTTTTTATTCGTGTTGCAACTCCAAAATTTTTAATCAGCAGAACTGCAACAATTTTTTCTTCATATTATAATCCTGCAAATATTAAATATGAGGTTTTAGGTGAAAATTCGGCAGAATTAATAATCTATGAATTTTCGGAAGTTGAAGAACTCATGCTTCACAGAATTGCAGGTTGGATTCAACGAGC
>DZBS01000004.1:17621-31713 GCA_022729995.1 Draconibacterium orientale
TCATCGGATATTTTTGCATTTGGCATTACGAAGGCAATTCCTTCCGATAAATCACATTTCAAAACCACTTTATAATAATATTCAGGAACAGAAACTTGATTTGCACCGATTGTTGATAATCCCGGTTTTAAAACTCCTCCTGTTACAATATACACTCCGTCGTAAATATCAGCCCATTCGCGAACTTGCTTTTCTAAAGACGACCATTTTCCTGAATTTAATTCGCCAACTTGCGGCGACATATTACTAAGAAAAAAACTTTCAGACATTGCCGTGTCCGACCAAGTCATATCGCCGGCCGGAGCCAAATGTCCTCTGTCGTATCCGGAAAGATAATAATCGCTTAATTGTGAGCTGATTGTTGTAACAAAAGGATCTTCTCTAAAATCGTTGGTTCTTTCAAAAAGATTCGATATTGCTTCGGCACGAGTTAAATGATATGCAACCCAATCTGCTTGTTCGTGTGTTTCATTGTAGGAAAGTGTATATGCGTAATGTTCTATAATTTCGTTTTCTCCAACAGCTGAAGGTATTTCAAATTTATCGGGAACAACTATTTCCTGACCGCAAGAAATAATTGAAACTGAAAAAATGAAATATAAAAGAATGTTTATCAATTTTGCTTTCATTTTAGTAAAGTTGAGTTTACTGCAAATGTATGAAAAATATTGATACAGCGAAATTTAAAGCAAAAAAAAAACTTGAAATTAAATTCAAGCTTTTTTTTAGTACCCGAGGCCGGGATCGAACCGGCACGACATTGCTATCACAGGTTTTTGAGACCGGCGCGTCTACCAATTCCGCCACTCGGGCTTTGGTTGGGCGAAAGTATGAATTTGTTTTTTGATAAAAAACTTTTTTTTTGTTTTTTTTTAACTCTTTTATTAAAATATACAATTCATTTGGCTTTGGTTAACCGAATTAATGTTTTATTTTTGTAAACTATTTTTAATTTATTTCATTATATAAAATACAATATGTGGAGTTATATTGCAGGTAAAGTTTTAAGAAACAGAAGTATTTCTGTTATTGTAGTTATTATTGTAACAATTTTTATGGCTTATAAAGCAAAAGATATAGAATTGGCATATCAATATTTATCGCTTTTACCTCAAAAAGATCCTGCATATAAAGATATGAAATTTTTTAATGAAAGATTTGGTGACGACGGAAATGTTCTTATTATTGGCGTGGAAGATAAAGATTTTTTTAAAAAAGATAAATTCAACGGTTGGATTAAACTTCAAAACGATATTAAAAAAGTTAAGGGAGTTACAGGAGTTCTTTCTGTTTCTAATGTTTTTAGGCTTGAAAAAGATTCAAAAAATCATAAGTTTATTTCAAGAAGACTTTATCCGGATTATATTGAAACCCAAGAAGAAATTGATTCACTTACACGGGAATTGAAAGAAATGCCTATTTATGATAATTTGGTGTATTTTGATTCCACCAATGTTTATTTTATGGCTGTTACTTTAGATTCAAAATTTGTTAACAGCAAAAGGCGTGAAGTTTTAATTCAAGACATTCAGAACTTTGCAAATAAATGGGGTAAAGATTACGGTGAAAAAATTAGATTTTCCGGTTTGCCTTTCACAAGAACAAAAATTTCATTAATGATTAAAAACGAACTCTATTTGTTCGTTGCTTTAGCAATGTTTGTTACAGCTTTAATTTTGTTCATGTTTTTCAGATCATTCAAAGTTGTATTGTTTTCTTCTTTAATTGTAGGAATTGGTGTTATTTGGACTTTTGGTTCTCTTGGTATTTTTGGTTACGATATTACAATATTAACAGGAATGATTCCGCCTTTACTAATAGTTATCGGTATTCCAAACAGTGTTTTTCTTCTGAATAAATTTCATTCTGAATTTAGAAATCACGGAAATAAAATGAAAGCATTACACAGAGTTATTGCCAAAGTAGGAAATGCAACATTTCTTACAAATGCCACAACTGCAGTTGGTTTTGCAACTTTTGTTTCTACAGGAAACCAAGCATTAGTCGAATTTGGACTTATTGCTTCCATAAATATAATAGGAGTTTTTATACTTTCAATAACTTTAATTCCGGTTTTCTTCAGTTTCTTAGCCAATCCAAAAGACAGACATATTAAGCATCTTGATTATAAATATGTTGGTAAAATTGTTGAAAGTTTTGTATATATTGTAGAAAACAAAAGGAAAGTTATTTACATCTCGGTAGTAGTGTTAATAGGAGTTGCAATTTTTGGTGTTACAAAAATTAAAACATTAGGTTATATTATTGATGATATTCCAAAAGACGACCCAATATATCTCGATTTGAAATTTTTTGAAAAAGCTGCCGACGGTGTGCTTCCGCTCGAAATTGTTATTGCAAAGAAAAACCCGAAAGATTCTCTGTCTTACACTTCGTTTGTAAATTTAAATAAATTTGAAGAAAGCTTAATAAAATATGACGAAATTTCTAAACCTTTATCGTTAGCAACTGCATTCAAATTTATAAATCAGGAATATTATAAAGGAAAAATTCAGTTTTATAAATTTCCCGATGCCGTTCAAGCAAACAGATTGGTTCCGTATTTAAATGGATTAAACAATGAAAAAAATCTTCTTGCTTCTTTTATCGACAGTTCATACAATGCCACAAGAATTAGCCTTAGAGTTAAAGATATTGGTACAATAGAAATGAAAAAACTTCACGATAAATTATTTGAAAGTTTAAGAACCTATTTTCCCGAAAAAGATTATTATATCAGCGTTACAGGTTCAAGTATTGTTTTTGCACAAGGAACAGGAATGCTTGTAAATAATTTGTTTCAAAGTTTAGCTTTAGCAATTATTATTATCGGACTTTTAATGGCTACAATGTTTTCATCTTTCAGAATGGTTGTAATTTCTATAATCCCAAATATAATCCCGCTTTTGTTTACAGCCGCTATTATGGGATATTTTGGAATTACAATTAAACCTTCTACTATTCTGGTTTTTAGTATTGCTTTTGGTATTTCTGTTGATAATGCCATTCATTTTCTTACAAAATACAGGCAAGAATTGCTTCAATCTAATTGGGATATCTACAATTCTGTGATAAATGCCGTACGCGAAACCGGTGTAAGCGTTATTTATACTGTAACAATTTTGTTTTTCGGATTTGGAATGTTCACTTTATCAGATTTCGGCGGAACTGTTGCTTTAGGTCTTTTAATTTCAATAACTTTACTTTTTGGAATGATAACAAATTTGATTTTGTTACCGTCAATTTTATTGTCGTTAAAGGATTATATAACCACAAAAGCATTCAAAGAACATCTTATTAATTCTGAAGAAGAAATGGGTTCATTAATTCTTGAAGAAGAAACGGATTCTGAATTTATTGAATTAGAACCGAATACAAAATATAAAGATTAAGAAATTGAAACTTTACAGAAATAGCTAATTTGTTGATTTGTCTTTAATAATATAATTTGGTCTTTTTTTGGATTGCATAAAAAGTTTTCCCAAATATTCGCCAATAATTCCGAGCATTATAAGTTGAATGCCGCCAATTAGCATTGTGCTTGCCAGCATTGATGTCCAGCCTTCAACTGTATCGTTAGTGAAAAAGTATTTATAAACAGCAAATATTACGTAGAGAAATGCCAGAATTGAAAAAATTAACCCTATAAAAATTGAGATTCTTAAAGGTTTTATACTGAAAGAAGTAATTCCGTTTAATCCCAAACTAAACATTTTTCGTATTGAATATTTTGTTTTACCCGAAAATCTTTCGTTTGGAGTGTAAACAATTTTCTTGCTTTTAAATCCCGACCAAGGAATTAGTCCGCGAAGAAATAAATCTGTGTCGTCAATTTGTTTAATTACCTCAATTACATTTCTGTTTATCAGCCTATAATCTGCTGTTCCGCTTTCAATTTTAACATCGGAAAGTTTGTTGATAATTTTATAGAATATTCTTGAACTAATTTTTTTGAAAAATGATTCTTTTTTTTGGTCTAATCGCTGAGTGTAAACAACATCGTAATTTTCTTCCCAATATTTTATCATTTCCGGAATCAGTTCCGGCGGATGTTGTAAATCTGCGTCCAATGAAATTACACAATCGCCGGAAGCATTGTCGATTCCGGCTTTTAGAGCATTTTGATGACCAAAATTTCTGGTAAATGAAATATATTTTATTCTATCATCTGCAAATGAAATTTCTTTAATAATTTGTAAACTTTTATCGGTACTTCCGTCGTCGATAAAAATAATTTCATACTTATATTCCGATAAAATATTTTGAAGTTTTTCTGCTAAAATATTAATGTTTCCTTCTTCATTAAAACACGGAATTATTATTGAAATTTTTGACATATTTCTATTTTATAATCATCAATATTAAAATTTGTTTTTCCTTTATTCCAAATATAAATTTTAATTTCTGCATTTTTGTTAAAATCATTTTCAGAAAATTCTTTTGTATAAAATACTGAATTCCATGCGTTTTGTTTAAGTATATAATTTGAAATATTTCTGCCGTTCCATAATTTTGATTTATTTCCTTTGTCGGCTTGAATTACAATTATTACATCTTTATTTTTATCGCAAATTGTTTTTAATGAAATATTTATGACAATATTTTTTGAAGAAAATATTTTATTAGCTTTTTTTGTCAACAAATTTGTAAATTCTGTTGAGGAATCTATTTTCAAAGAATATTTTCCGGAATAATATAATGTACTGTCTAAATTTTTATTTTCTTTTTCAAAATTTTCAAATTTAGAAAAGTTGTTAAATCGCTTGTTTTGCTTTTTGGAATAAACGGCAAAAATATAGTTATCCGATTTTTCTTTATAAATTTCAGTTGAATATTTTTCTTTTATAATCATTTCACTTTCACTAAATTCCATTACATTACTTGAAGAATATATAAAATATTTGCTTGAAGAATTTTCAACTTCTTTTATCAAATATTTTAAATCCAAAATGTTTCTAAGCGATAAAATTTTGTAATTTGTTTCCGACAATTTATTGGTATTTATCAAATCCGAAATTTTATTTTTATTGTCGGTATTGAATATAATTTTATAATTATTAATTTCACTTGAATCTTCAATATTTTCAATGTTTTCAAATGTTTTGGAAAATATTTTTTCTTTAAAATTGATGTTTCTATTCGCGTTTTTTTCTTTTTGAAATAGAAAAATTATTAAAATTAATATTGTAGAAATAGATAATAATAAAATGGATTTCCTATCTTTTTTTATCGATAAAAAAATTAAAATTAATATCAATATAAAAAATAATAATACCGAAATTATAAATGCAATTTTCACATTTTCGTTTTTGTATTCAAACTTAACTATGTGATTTCCATAAGGTAAAATTACAGTCATGTAAATCAAATTTGAATTAAAATATTCAACTCTTTTATTGTCGATAAAAACATTCCAACCTTTATAATCGTTTTGAAGAAGCGTTAGAAATTGTTCGTTTTTAGTTTTTGTAATAATTTCAATTGAATTTGGTCCAGATTCTTTTATGTAGATGGAATCTGTTTTTGAATTTTTGGTTTGGCGATTTTTAAATTTTAAGAATATTGAGTCTTCAACAAACAAATCTTTTGAAGAAAATTCAACTTTTTTTGTAAAATCAAATCCTTTCAAAAGCCTCAATTTATCTGATAAATAAACGATTTTGTTTTGTAAAATAGAGTCTCTCAAATTTGAATATTTTTCGTTCAGAATATTAAAATTATTAAATTGAAATGATGAATAATTATCGAAAGAAACCGATTTGTTAAAAGTATTTGTGTTGTGCCAAAGCGGATAAAATGAAGCATTTACGTCGGTATTTTCGCCAATATTTTTGTCCGAAGGAATTGGAAATCCGTTTGGTCTTTTTTCAATTTTGTTTCTTAATTCAATTGGATTTGTGGTTTCCGAAACGCCTGTTTCAAACATATTTAGTTGAACGGATATTGTCATTTCTATCAATATCAATATAAAAATTGAATTGATAAATTGCTTTTGTTTTAGAAGTAAAGAAATGAATATCGAAATTATAACAATCTGAATTACTGAATGAATAAAGATATTTTCGTAAATTGTGGAAGAATGAAATTTCTGAAAAAAGTCTTTCTCAGAATTCAAAAAGCTAAATTCACGAAAGTTTATTTTTGTAATTGAAAATATTAAAAGCGAAAACAATATCAATAAAAATAATATTGAAATTATTAATATTTTCTTTTTTTCATGTTCAAGGTTTTCTGTAAATTTTGATATGTAAATTGCTGACATAATGAATATTGCCAACATCATAAAATATTTAAAAAAACTCGGATATGAGAATAAATTCATCAAAGGAACATATCTGAATAAAAATTCTCTAATTGGTGTTGAATCTCCAAAAGATGCAAAAAGACTAACAATTCCGAATATTAAAATTATTATTGTAAGCTTTTTTTGTTTTTGAAATATTGCGGAAATAAAAAATATCAGAATTATAATTCCGGAATAAATATTTGCCATTGTTAAATCTGTAGCAAAAAATTCCTTTTCTTTAATAACCGCAAAAGGTGTGAACAATGAAATTAATGATTGCGGTGTGAAAGCAGAATAATTTGCTTTTTCCAAATTTAAACCTTCAAAACGTGCAATATATGGAAAAACTCTGTAAAGCGATATTAATAAAGGCATTATAAGCAATAAAACAATAATGCCGATTATGAAATGCAAGAATAATATTTCTTTAATTTTCTTTCTATTTTTCTTTAAAATTGATGTAATAAATGAATCTAAAAATATGATTATCAGCAAATAAAAGAATATTATTGAAATTGCTTGGTAGCCAGAAGAAACTAAAAGAAATAGAAATATTCCGGTTTTTAAAATGTTTCTTATTTTGAATTCATTGTTGATTGTTTTTAAATAATACATTAAAGCAAGCGGAAGCCAAGCTGCTGCTGTAATTGCGTATATTCCTTGTGCATGAGAAATGAAAAAACCGGATAAAATATATGCTGTTCCAATTATTACGGAAATTTCTCTTTTTGCTCCCAAAAACTCTGTTAATCTGAACATTCCGTAAGCAGAAATTACAAAATATATTAGATATAAAAAATGGAAACTTATGTTTGAATATCCAAAGAAAAAACCGGTTAAATAAACTTCAGGATTCCAAAGCGGAACTTGCAAATGCGCATGAATTGGGTAGCCGGTTTCTTGGTAAGGGTTCCAATACGGAAAATAATTATTTTGAAGACATTCGCCAACGTGAAATCGCCACGGTAAATCGGCATCAGGCGAATCCCATTTTAAGCCGTATTGCAATAAAAATATTTGCCAATAAGCAATTATTGCAATTATTAAAAAGAAAATTATTATGTAGATATTTTTTTTCGATATTCGGCTAAGCATTAAATCTGAATTAATTTATCAATAATAATTTTGTTACAAAAGTTTTTGAACCGTCGCTGTTTGTGCAAAATATTAAATAAACTCCTGTGTTTACTTTTCTTCCGCTAAAAGTTTTTCCGTTCCAGCTTGCTTGTCCGCCAAGTGCTTCGGTTTCATAAACTAAATTTCCCGAAATATCGGTTATTTTAACATTTACATTTTCGGCAAGTCCGGTAACTGTTATTATTCCATTATAATCCGGTCTCACCGGATTTGGAAATACATAAACATTTTCGAAATCTTCGCCGCCTTTGGTTGCATCGCTTCTGAAAGATAATATTCCGCCTTCGTTGGCGATAAATACTTCACCGGTTTTTTCGTTTATCGCCAAATCTAATATTGTGTTTGAAATTAGCGGACTGTTTGTAGTGTTGAAATTATGAATTTCGTTTTTTCCGTTGTCGGAAACAAGGAATAAACCTGAATTTTGTGTTCCAATCCATTTTCTGTTTGCGCCGTCGATACAAATTTTTGTAACAACATCTGTCGACAATAAATATTGCTCGGTTGTGTCGTTTCCATAAGTTGTAAGCTGAATTCTGTCGGCTCTGAAATTATTATTTTCAAAAATATCGCTCGGCGAATAATAAACCACAACTCCGTTATCGGTTCCCACCCAAATATTTCCGTCTTTATCTTCGGCCAAAGCCGAAACATTTTGCGACACAGTTTCTCCTTCGTTTGTAATCGGATAAAAATATTTATATCTGTCGTCCGACTCGGTTTCGGGCGTATTGACCTCGTCAAAAGCAAAAATTCCGGATTGGCTAAGAATCAGCCATTTGAAGTTATCTTTTGTCAAAATCATTTCACCTGCATATTTATTATTGAGTAAACCGCCAAAATTGTAGCTGTACCAGTTTCCGGAAGCAGTTAATACCGAAACCGGTTTTGGAACATACCAATTTGATACCCAAAAATTTTTATTTATATCGAAAAGCATGTCGCTAATACTCACGTATCCGAGAACTGTTTGAAGAGTTGAATTTGTTTCGTCGTAGTTTTTAAAGAAAATATCATTTTTAAATTGATAAATTCCTCCAATTCTGCTTCCAATATAAATATCTTCTGAATTGCTCGGATTCACTGCAATTGAGTTAAATTCAAAAGCATCTGAGTTTCGCAAATAATGAGTTTTCCAATTCTCTTCTTTTAATATTGAATATGCACCTTCATTCCACGAAACGCCTGATGAAGAACCGTGTGTTGCAATAATTTTTAAATCGGCAAATTTTAATCGTGAGCACAAATTCTTTTCGGGTCCGTCGGGCATTATTTTTTCGGGTGATTTTCCTGATAATTTAGATACAAGCCCAAATCTTTTATCGGCAATCCAAATGTCATTTTTGTTGTCGGTAATTGCAAAATTTGCTTTAATATATGTCGAAGAATCTTCAAAATTATACCATGTTAACGCTTTTGAAGAGTTTTCAAATTTATCGTAAACTTTTATTTTTCCGTCGTTGGCAAATGTAATAAAATCGGGGTTTGCAGAAATAGATTTTACATAATTCAATTCATTGT
The DNA here is from genome assembly GCA_022729995.1 of Draconibacterium orientale. GTDB lineage: Bacteria > Bacteroidota > Bacteroidia > Bacteroidales > JAADGE01 > DZBS01. The sequence continues at coordinate 26,566 of DZBS01000004.1, forward strand.
CAAAACTTGTCCAAATATCGTTTTTTAATTTATAAACAATTGTTGTTTCTGTATTCGATTGTTTTTGAGACGCATAAACAATATCACCTATATTTTCTGTTTGATTAATTTTGTAATCCGGATTTGGAATATCAGTAATTTTTGTCCAATTTCTGTAATCAGATAAATTTATCGAATATTTATCAGCTTTATATAAACCTTCGTTTGTTGCAGCAAAAATAAATGAATTATTAAATGAAACGCCGTTGATACCAATCATTTCGGAGTTTTCGCCAATAATATATGTATCTGCAAATTCCAATTTCCGGGTATCGAAAATTACAATTCCAAAATCGCACGATAAATATACCGAATCGCCAACGAATTTTATGCTGTTAATGGCTTTGCTTCCACTTATTTGTTTTCTTTTTATCTCCGAAAAATTAAAAATTGTGTCGTTTCTTAAAATATCAATATTTGAATTTGAATAAGCAATCAATAATGTTTTTGTAGATTTATTATAATTAATTTTGCTGATTCCTGCATCTGAAAGTCCGTTTACTTTATTGAGCTTTTCTATTGTTTCGTCGTTTTTTGTGTATGAAAAAATATCTATTTCGTTTGCTGCAAAGATTTTATCGTCGGCATCGCAAACGCTTATAACATTGTTATATGAATAGTGAGTTCGCCAAGTTCCTACAGGAATTTGCGAAAAAGTTATTTTAACCGATAAAATCAGAAACAGAATAAATATGTTTCTTCTAAAATATAATTTCATAAATTTTTTCAAATATTTTGTGAAAATATTATAATGATTTCAAATATTCTGCAAGTTTTATTGTTGCTATTCCTCTGTGACTTATTTTGTTTTTTTCTTCTGAATTCATTTCGGCAAAAGTTTTATCAAATCCGTCGGGTAAAAAAATTGGGTCGTATCCAAAACCGTTTTCACCTCTTCGGGATTCTAAAATTGTTCCTTTTACAATTCCTTCAAATTGCAATTCTTTTCCGTCGATAACAAGCGAAAATACTGTTTTAAATTGAGCTTTTCTGTTTTTAATTCCTTTCATTTTTAAAAGAACTTTATTGATATTATCGTCAAAATTGCATGCTTTTCCGGCATATCTTGCCGAGTAAACTCCGGGTTCGCCGTTTAATGCTTCAATTTCCAAACCGGTGTCGTCGGCAAAGCAATTTGCTCCAAATTTATCATAAACATAAAACGATTTTTGAGCTGCATTTCCTTCTATAGTTTCTTGTGTTTCAGGAATATCCTCATTGCAATTTATGTCTTTCAAACTTAATATTTCAAAAGAAGAGCCTAAAATTTCCGAAACTTCTTTGGCTTTGTGTGCGTTATTTGTTGCAAATACTAATTTCATTTTTATTAATTTGAGTTCAAAATGTTTTATTTTTGTAAATTAACAAATTATAAATTAAAATGTAAAAATATGAATAAGATATTGTTTCTGTTGATATTAATTTTTTCTTTTTCAAGTTTAAAATCACAAAATATTGTAATTGATAAATCCGGAAGCCCGAATGAGCCGTCAATTGTTGTAAATCCGAATAATCCAAATCAATTGGTTGCAGGTTCAAATATTACAAATTGTTATTATTCAGACGATTCAGGTATTACTTGGAAAAAAATTAACTTAAATTCAACTTATGGTGTTTGGGGCGATCCTTGTGTTGTTTCAGATAAATTTGGCGATTTTTATTTTTTTCATCTTTCAAATCCTTCCGACGGAAATTGGGTCGACAGAATTGTTTGTCAGAAATCTGTAGACGGCGGAAAAACATGGAACAACGGCTCTTTTGCCGGTTTAAACGGAACAAAAGTTCAAGATAAACATTGGGTTTCTATTGATAAAAAAAATAATTTTATTTACACAACTTGGACGCAGTTTGATGTTTATGAAAGCAAAGACCCGAAAGACAGTTCAAGAATAATGTTTTCACATTCGGAAGATGCCGGAGTTTCATGGTCGGCAGCACAAAGAATCAGCCAAACTGCCGGCGATTGTGTTGATGACGATTATACTGTGGAAGGTGCTGTTCCGGCAGTTGGTCCGGACGGACAAATTTATGTTTCGTGGGCAGGACGAAAAACCGACGGTTCGCTCGCAATTATGTTCGATAAATCTATAGATAAAGGAAAATCTTGGCTTAAGAATGATATTTTTATTGCAGATTTTCCCGGCGGTTGGACTTACGATATTCCCGGAATTTACAGAGCAAACGGAATGCCTGTAACGCTTTGCGACACTTCCGGCGGACCAAATCACGGAACAATATATGTAAATTGGAGCGACCAAAAAAATTGCAAAACAGATACTGATGTTTGGATTTCAAAATCCATAAATCGAGGCAAAACAGATACCGATGTTTGGCTTTCAAAATCTACAGACCAAGGCGAAACTTGGTCAAAACCATTAAAAGTGAATGATGATTTACCCGGAAAACATCAATTCTTTAATTGGATTGCAATTGACCCTGTAACCGGTTTTTTATATGTAGTTTTCTATGACAGAAGAAATTATAACGACAATCAAACAGATGTTTATATTGCATATTCAACAGACGGCGGCGAAACTTTTATTAATAAAAAAATTAGCGATAAACCGTTTTTACCGAGCAAAATTGCCTTTTTTGGCGATTATTCAAATATAACGGCTTTCAACGGAATGGTTTACCCGATTTGGACAAGAGCCGACGGATATATTTTGTCGATTTTAACAGCAAAACTTAATTTTGGTGATACATTAAAGTTAAATCAAAATTTTTATGATGCCAAAACCAATTTCAATATCGAAAAAAGTGAATATTCATTGAATTATACAGTTAGAAAAAATGAGAAAATAAGTTTATCTGTTTTTAATTCAAATGATAAATTATTAAAAACTGTAATTAATGAATCTTTTAAAACTCCCGGAAATTATACAGAAACATTTATAAATTCGGAAAAATCAATTGATATGTCAAATGCTTATTGGTTAATTCTTTCCGATAAAAGAGAAATAAAAATCAAAATAGAGTAGTTGTTTTCGGTACAAAATTTGAATTACTATATTTAAATTTAAAAAATAAAAAGGAAATGAAAAAATATTTACTAAAATCCGTATTTTTGTTGCTTGCTGTAATTGCAGTTTCGAGTTTTTCGGAAATCAAGGCTCAATCTAAAATTACGCCTACAAGTGTTCGTTGGTTAGTAGACGGAGTTCCGGTTTCATTAACAAAAGGCTACAAAGAAGGAGTGAAACTTTGTGATAAATTAACAATTGAATTATATTTTGATAAAAGCATTTTAAATTCATATTCAAAAGATAAAATGAATTTTGAATTCAAATGGTTTTATTATTATGTAACACAAAAAGAGTTTATGGATTCATATACAGTAACATACAATGAAAGTGCTGTTCCTTCGGCAAACGCTTTTTCTATAAGTTCAACTCGCGGAAATATTAGAAGTGGTTGGTGGGAAGTTCAAGTAATTTCTAAAGCCGACGGTGAAGTTGTTGGTTTTCAGGAAGTATCGCGTTTTCAAATTTATATAAACAAATAGGTTTATAATTAAAATATTTGTAAAAGAACAAAAACATTCAAACCCAAATTGCTATTAGAAATGAGCAAACGATTAATATTTTGTATTTCAATTTTGTAAAAATTAAAACAAAATATTAATCGGGGTTAAGCCCAATTAAATCAAATAGTTCGTTTTTTCAAATCTTCTATTGATTAAATTGGGCTAAAATTGAATAGTTTTTGTTTTTTTTTTGCACTTTTGTAGGAATTTCAAAATTAAAACTTATGGAAAATTATCCGGAAGTAGAAAAATATACAGATTCTTCATTAATGCTGTCGAATGCAGTTGAAAATTCTGAGCTGATTTTAAATTATGCAACCGAATCCGGTCTCGAAATTCGCGAAGATTGGGTAGAAACTATTATTGCCGCAAAACGTTGCGATGATAAAAAAATTTGGGACACAGCTACAGAAATAAAATTCTGGATGGCATATAAAGGAATGTCAAAACTTATTCAACCTGTTTCGGTTGATAGTTTGCGTGCTACAAAAATGAGAAAAGTTACTAAACCAAATCTTTGGCAAAAACTTTTCAAAATTAAAGTAAAAGCTTCTTTCTCAAAACATTCCGTTCAGCAATATTTAACATGGGCAACTGTTTGGATTATTGTTATGCTTATTGTTCAAGTGTTCACTCTAAAAGGAACAACACTTTTGAATACCATTCAAATAAATAAAAAAACAATTTCCGATATTGATTTTAGAATGGGCGAAGTGAGGTTAATGATAAAAGCTGATGAAACCAACGAAAGAGCCATTTTGGAACGATACAGATTAGAAACCGAAAAGGGAAAACTTGATGAAGAAATTCGCGGAAGTATTGACCTTTTGAGACCTTGGGTTTATACAATTAGAAAATTAACTTCTGTTAACCGACTTTTTCATACTAAAAAACAAAACGAAGTTTTAAGTAAAAAAGAAGAGCTTCAAGTTACAGAAGGTCCGGGTTCAGGACCTCCGGGAGAAATTGCTCCGGAAGTTGAAAATGTAGATTATATTAATATTGTTCAAGAAGCTCAGAATTTTACTCAAATACTGCAATTATATATTTTGCCGCTTTTATACGGACTTATCGGAGGATTTGTATTTGTTCTCAGAGGATTAGTTTTTGATATAAAAAATCGTATTTTTTCTCAATATTCAAATATCAAATATTCATTAAGAATACATTTAGGTGCAATTGCCGGATTAATTGTCGGTTTGCTTTGGGGCGATATTGAAAGTCAGCAAATAACTTTCTTGCAATCACTTTCAACTGCAGGTATTGCATTTATTGCAGGTTACGGAATCGAATATTTATTCAACGGATTAGACAAACTTATAGGTGCAATAGGTAAATTAGAAGATTCTCCAAAACAGGAAACAAAATAAACTTATAATAATTAATATTTTTTAAAGTGAATTCTAATATTTAGAGTTCACTTTTTGTCTCTAATAAATTTTAAACACATGAAACATCCATATATAAATCTATACATTATAGATAATGATTATTTAGGATGTTCCTATGTAACCTTAAAAATTAAAAATTTAAACACATGAAACATCCATATATAAATCTATACATTATAGATAATGATTATT
>DZBS01000004.1:31813-61541 GCA_022729995.1 Draconibacterium orientale
TTTAAACACATGAAACATCCATATATAAATCTATACATTATAGATAATGATTATTTAGGATGTTCCTATGTAACCTTAAAAATTAAAAATTTAAACAAATGAAAAACTTTTTAACTGTTATTTTTATTACATTAGTAAACTTAAGTTATTCACAATCAACAATTAAAGTAATGCATTACAATTTGTTGTATTACGGAGGAGTTCATTACGATTGTAATAGTACAACAAACAATGTAGATACCAAAAATGAAGCCCTAAAAACTATTCTCGCAAATAATTTTCCGGAAATTGACATATTGTGTGTTAATGAAATGGACGAAAGTGAATATTATTCCGAATATTTGTTGAATAATGTTTTTAAAACCGACGGGCATTGGTGGTGGAATCGTGCAGAATCTGTCGGAGATTGGTCAATAAATCAAATATTTTATAATACTCGCAAATTTGGATTAGTAAAGCACAAAAGTATTTACGTTTATCCCGGATTGGCCGATTTTTATACAATGTATCTAAAAACACAAGATTTAGAAACAACACAAGATACAACTTATATTACTTTTATTGAAACACATTTAAAAGCCGGTGATACAGAAGTTGATGCTATTGCAAGAGCAAATGCAGTAAAAATTATTATGGACGAATTAGAAACAAAATATCCTGTAGGAAATTATATGTTAATGGGTGATTTTAATTTATACGGCTCTGATGAAGAAGCTTATACTTTTCCAACAACATATTCTAATGTGAATTACAGATTTTATGATACTGTTGGTGCTGATTGGTATTCGTACATGTATGAAACACAATCAACTCATACTTCAACAAACGGTTGTGCGGTTACAGGCGGATTAGACGATAGATTTGATTTTATTCTAATGTCAAATTCAATAAATTCGGGAACAGACGGTATTTCTTATAAACAAGATTCTTATACAGTTTTTGGACAAGACGGAAATCATCATAATCAAAGTATAATAGACGGAACTAATGCTGTTGTTACACCGGAAGTAGCAAATGCACTTTACACAATGTCCGACCATTTGCCTGTAACTATTGAACTTAATATTGATAAAACATTGGGAATTGCACAAGAATTAGAACAATTTGAATATTTTTCTTGTAATTCTGTTATTGATGATTTTTTAAAAATCAAAATAAATCAAATAATTGATAACAATATTAAGATTGATATTTTTAATATTAACGGACAAATAATAAGTTCGCACTTTTTCTCAGGTAATTCCAAAAATGAAATTGACATGAGAAATCTTGCCGACGGAATGTATTTTGTCCGATTAACAGGAAATAACATTTTTGAAGTGAAAAAAATTATTAAAAAGTAGCTCTAAAAATTTGATAAATACAAAATGTCGAATGGATTTTATAATTCAAACGACATTTTTTAATTTTATATATTTCAAACTCACACTCTACAACTCAACAGTTTGGTGCTTAAATAAATATTAATCAACAAAACAATTTCGAAAATCTTACAAATTCATGTATAGGCTTCGAAAATAGTTTATAAAATCGAACCTTTACCTTTGTAATTATTTTAAATACATTTATTTAATGTAAAAAAGAATTACTATTTTGTTAAGTCCGACTCCTCGAGTTTGAATAAATCTTCTAATTTAATATTAAAAAATTTCGCAATTTTTAAAGCTAATACGGTTGAAGGAACAAATTTTCCTGTTTCAATTGCATGAATTGTTTGTCTTGAAACCTGAACTCTTTCGGCTAATTCTGCTTGAGTGATTTTCTTTTTTGCTCTCTCTACTCTGATAGTATTTTCCATTTGAATAAATGTATTTAGTTATAATTTTTTTTGTTATTCAATTTTAGTATTTTCAAAAAACGTACCACAAAACTCATTTTATATTACATTTTATGTTTTTTTATTTTAAAATAGTGGCTTAAACTCGTTTTTTTTTAAATGATATAAATACAATTGTTTTTTAAACACGACAAAATGTAGCCTTTTATTGTAATCAATTGCAAGTCAACATAATAGTTCTTTATTTTAATTATAATATACAAAATTACAAATTAACTTTTAATAATGTAGGTTTAAAAAACTTTTTTTATTTAATATATTTATCATAAATTATACCAATTATAAAATTTTAACAGCAATATATAATAATGTTTAAAAAAAATATTCAAGATTATTTTTTTTTATTTTCTAAACACTTGCTAAAGTGAATTATAATTAATTTTTTGTTTAAAAATTTCTTTTTTAAAAAATATTTTCACGATTAAACTTTTTTAATAAAAAAATACTTTATTTCTTCTAAAATAAAAATTCTCTACAATTATTTATTTTTTTATTTTTGATAAAAATATTTTTACAGAATTATAAATATAATGCACGAAAATATAATTATAAATAATCTTGAAGAAGCAGTTGTTGTTTTACAAAATTTTTTAAACAATAATGATAATGTTCAAAAAATAAACAACTCGGCTTCGATAATGTCAAATGCAGTTTTATCGGGAAATAAAATAATTTCGTGCGGAAACGGCGGCTCAATGAGCGATGCAATGCACTTTGCCGAAGAACTCACAGGACGATTCAGAGAAAACAGAGACGGAATTTCTGCAATTGCAATTTCCGACCCTTCTTATATTACATGCGCTGCAAACGATTTTGGTTACGAAAATGTTTTTTCGAGATTTGTTAATGCTGTCGGAAAAAAAGGTGATGTGTTGTTTGCAATTTCTACAAGCGGAAACTCTCAAAATATTATTAATGCCGTTAATGCAGCAAAAGAAAAGCAAATTTTCTCAATTTGTTTAACCGGAAACAACGGCGGCAAATTAAAAGATTTATGCGATTTGGAGATTAGAATTGAGCATTTCGGATATTCCGACAGAATTCAAGAAATGCACATCAAAATAATTCATACTTTAGTTCAACTTATTGAAATTAAAGTAAAACAATAAAATCAAGATAAAACAAAATGCTTGTAAAAACTTACGGAAGCGCCGTACAAGGCGTAAACGCCACAACAATTACTGTAGAAGTTAACATAACAAGCGGAGTAAATTTCTTCTTGGTTGGTTTGCCCGACGCAGCCGTTAAAGAAAGTCAACAACGCATCGATTCTGCTTTGCGTGAATACAATTATAAAATTCCCGGAAAAAAAGTTGTTATAAATATGGCTCCGGCCGATATTAGAAAAGAAGGCTCTTCTTATGATTTAACAATTGCAATTGGAATTTTAGCAGCATCGGAACAAATAATTTCCGAAACAGTTTCGGATTATATTATTATGGGCGAACTTTCGCTCGACGGAACTCTTCAACCTATAAAAGGAGTTTTACCCATTGCAATTCAAGCAAGAGCCGAAGGATTTAAAGGTTTTATTCTTCCCAAAGATAACGCCAGAGAAGCTGCCGTTGTTAATAATTTAGATGTTTATGGTGTTGAAAATATTAAAGAAGTTATTGATTTTTTTGACGGTAAATCCGAACTTGAAAAAACTGTTGTTGATACAAGAAAAGAATTTTTTGAAAAAAGTAATAATTACGGAATAGATTTTTCTGATGTAAAAGGTCAGGAAAATGTTAAAAGAGCTTTGGAAATTGCTGCTGCCGGAAGCCATAATATTATAATGATTGGACCTCCCGGAGCCGGAAAAACAATGATTTCTAAACGAATCCCTACAATTCTTCCTCCGCTTACATTGCACGAAGCTTTGGAAACGACCAAAATTCATTCCGTTGCAGGGAAAACCGAAAAAAATGCTTCTTTAATTACATCACGTCCGTTTAGGTCTCCACATCACACAATTAGCGACGTTGCTCTTGTTGGTGGCGGAAGTTTTCCTCAACCCGGCGAAATTTCTTTAGCTCACAACGGCGTATTATTTTTAGATGAACTTCCCGAATTTAAAAGAACTGTTCTTGAAGTTATGAGACAGCCTTTGGAAGACCGAAAAATAACAATCTCGCGTGCCAAATTCTCAGTTGAATATCCTGCAAGTTTTATGCTAATTGCGTCTATGAACCCGTGTCCGTGCGGATATTACAATCATCCTGACAAGGAATGTGTTTGCGGAACAGGAATTGTTCAAAGATATTTGAATAAAATTTCTGGACCATTGTTAGACAGAATTGATATTCATATTGAAGTAGTTCCCGTGCCTTTCGGAAAACTTTCCGAAGCCGAAGTTGGCGAAAGCAGCGATACTGTTAGAGAGAGAGTAATTATTGCCAGAAATATTCAAGAAGAAAGATTTAAAGAATTCACGGGAATACACAGCAATTCTCAAATGACTTCCAAAATGATGAGTATTTATTGTTCGCTTGACAGCGCAAGTTCTTCATTGTTGAAAAATGCAATGGAAAGGCTTGGACTTTCTGCCAGAGCTTACGATAGAATTTTAAAAGTATCGAGAACAATTGCCGATTTAGAAAAATCGGAAAATATAAAATCGGAGCATATAGCTGAAGCAATTCAATATAGAAGCCTTGACAGAGAAAGCTGGGGATCACATTAAATGTTTTATTATAAATTTAAACAAAAAGTCATGAAAAAATTATTTCTTATTTCAATCTTATTTTTATTTTTTGCTCAATTTTCATTCGCACAAGAAGATAAAGGCGGATTTTCTGTTGATGTTGGAGGAGATGTTGTGAGCAGATATCTTTGGAGAGGTTTGCAATTTGGTGAAAGTATGCCGGCTTTGCAACCGTATATTGAATTTGGTGCAGGACCAATTGTTTTTGGTTTTTTTGGTTCTACAGGATTATCCGGAAGAGATTCTTTTCAAGAGTTTGATTTCTATGTAGGTGCTAATTTTATGGATGATATGGTGTCGGTTTTAATCAATGATTACTATTTCCCGGACTACAGCAATAATTATTTCGACTATCACGGAGCAACAACAGGTCATCTTTTTGAATTAAATTTAAGTTTTAACGGAACAGAAAATATTCCTTTCACATTTTTGGCAGGAATGAATTTTTTTGGAGCTGATGCTTTAAAAATTGATGACGACCCAAATTCTGTGCATTTTAATAATGACATCAGAATAAAATATTCAACTTATATTGAGTTTGGATATCATAAATCGTTCGGAAATGTTGAATTTGCACCGTTTTTAGGATTTAATTTAACCGATGCAAAAGACCCAAATCCAAATACAGGATATGTTGGAGAAACCGGTTATTATTCAAACGACAGAGGCTTAATTCATGCCGGATTTAAAGTTTCAAAAGATATTGAAATTACAGATAAATTTACTTTACCTATTTACGGACAAGTTTCAACAAATTATCAATCTCGTCAAGTATTTTGGGTGTTGGGAGTTTCTTTTTAATTTGATATTTTATTTAATAATCAATTCAAATTTGATAAATTTGAAGAAAAATTTCATATAAATTATTTAATATGTACGGAAAATTAAAAGACTTTTTAACCACTGAGTTACAATCAATAAAAGATGCAGGATTGTATAAAAACGAAAGAATTATTACAAGTCAGCAAAATGCCGATATTACTTTAAATACCGGCGAAAATGTAATAAACTTTTGTGCCAATAATTATCTCGGACTTTCTTCGCACCCGATAGCTGTTGATTCTGCTAAAAAAGCACTCGAAACTCACGGATACGGAATGTCGTCGGTTCGTTTTATTTGCGGAACTCAAGATATTCATAAAGAACTTGAAGATAAAATTTCCAAATTTTTTGGAATGGAAGATACAATTCTTTATGCTGCTGCATTTGATGCAAACGGCGGAATTTTTGAACCTTTATTTTTGGGCGACGATGCAATTATTTCCGATGAATTAAATCATGCATCAATTATTGACGGTGTGCGTTTGTCAAAAGCAATTAAATACAGATACAAACACGCCGACATGGCTGATTTGGAAGAACAACTTAAACTTGCACAAACTCAGCGTTTTAGAATTATTGTTACCGACGGAGTTTTTTCAATGGACGGTGATATTGCAAAACTAAATGTAATTTGCGATTTAGCCGATAAATATGACGCACTCGTAATGGTTGACGACAGCCATGCTTCCGGATTTATTGGAAAAACCGGAAGAGGAACTCACGAATATCACAATGTGATGAACAGAGTTGATGTGATTACAAGCACTTTGGGAAAAGCTTTAGGCGGTGCAATGGGAGGATTTACAACAGGCAAAAAAGAAATTATAGAATTGCTTAGGCAACGTTCTCGTCCTTATCTTTTTTCAAATTCGCTTTCTCCCGCAATAGTAGGAGCTGCTCTTGGAGTATTTAATTACATTAGTTCAACAACAGAATTAAGAGATAAATTGATGAGTAATGCCGAATATTTTAAAAGCAAAATGGGAGAGGCCGGATTTGTTATTAAACCTTCGGATTCTGCAATTGTGGCTCTTATGCTTTTTAATGCAAAACTGTCGCAAGATTTTGCTGCAAAATTGCTTAAAGAAGGAATTTACGTAATTGGTTTTTATTTTCCGGTAGTTGCAAAAGGGCAAGCACGTATTAGAATTCAACTTTCTGCTGCTCATACAAAACAACATCTTGATAAAGCTGTTGATGCATTTATTAAAATTGGAAAAGAATTTAATATTCTCGGAAAATCAAAAGAACAAATTATTGAAATGTTCGGAGAATAAAATGTTAAATATGTTTTGTAAAAAGCCGAGAATTCTTTCTTGGCTTTTTTTATTTGTATGAATTTAAAATATAAATTGAATTTTCAATCCTATTTTTTTGTAAATTTGAATAAACTCAAAAACCTTTTTATGAAAAAATATCAATTTAAAATTATTTTAATTTTCACTTTTTTATTTAGTTTTTCAAGTTTAAAATTATCTGCTCAAGACGACAAAACTCTTTTTCATTTTGCCTGCGCAATTAATAAAACCGAAAAGAAATTTATTATTTCAAATCCTGCCAAAATAATTTTTAACGGTGATTATGATTTTAAAAACGATGAAAATCTTCCGCCCGAAGTTGAACGTCAGTTTTTGAATTATATTGATTTACACTTCAATTCAGAAGAAAACCTTGAATTTGAGTTTGTTTCTTATAAATTTTCAGAAAATGAAAAGGAAATAAAAGATGAAATTATAATGCGTACAAAAAAATACAAAAGTTTAGGGTATAAAATAGTAAAAGTGAAAACTTTTAGATATGATTAATTACAAAAAACTACTATGAAAAAACTTGGAATATTAATAATCTTTTCGGTAATTTTTCTTTCTTTTTGCAAAACAGAAAAAGATTGTCCGGCATTTGAACTTGTTGATTTGCAAAACATAACGTATCATTCAGGCGATTCTCTTATTTTTGAAAATCAGCAAAGTGATACTTTTTCAATTATAATAAATCAAGTAAATCTCTCACAGGCTTTTACTTATGAGTGTAAAGATTTATATAAAATTTGCCCGTGCATTAATTATGCAGAAGTAAATTCTGTCAATTCAAATTCTTCGGAAACTTACGTTTTACTTAGAATGGAACAAAGCGATGTTTCCGATATGCAATATTTTAAATATAATATTCTTGATTTTTATTTTGAAATTGATTTTAATAACGAACTTCAATATGTTGACCAATTTCCGTATTTGGATTTGGAGACAATTACCGTAAACAATGTTGTATACGACAATGTTGTTGTTTACAGCAACTTAGAAGATACTTCAACACTTGTTGATAAAGTATATTTAACAAAGCAACACGGAATACTCCGCATTGCTTTAAAAGACGGTACTATTTGGAACAAAATTAATTGACAGAAATATTTTTTAAGAATATTATTTAATTGTCATTTTAATAATTTTCACATCAGTTACAGGTCTGTCTCCTGTGCCTGTTGCAACAGATTGTATTTGGTCAACAATTTCAATTCCTTTCACAACTTCGCCAAAAACTGTGTATTGGCCGTCGAGAAATGGTGTACCGCCAACTGTTTTATAAGCTTCTCTTTGTTCCGGAGTAAATTTTGAATAGAGTTTTGTTTCCATCGAGTTTAATTCTTCGTCGGTGTATTTTTTACCGGTAACCAAATAAAATTGCGAACCTGACGAGCGTCTTGTTGGATTTGCACTGTCGCCTGTTCTGGCTGCCGATAAAACACCTTTTTTATGAAAATGTTTTGGAGTAATTTCAGCAGGAATTGTATAAGCCGGACCGCCCATTCCTAATGCTTTTCCTGCAGGAGCATTTTTTGAGTCGGGATCGCCCGCTTGAATCATAAAATCTTTTATAACTCGGTGAAATAAAACGCCGTCGTAATATTTTTCGGTTACAAGTTTAATGAAATTTTCTTTATGAAACTCGGTATCATTAAAGAGCATTACAGTGATTTCGCCCATTGAGGTTTCTATTAAAATTTCGGTGTTTTTTTGTGCCGAAATATTTAAACTGATAAATAAAGCCACAATTAATAATGTGATATTTGATTTTTTCATCGTATTTTTTTTTGAATTTATATTAAAACAAATTTACAAAATTTTATACTAAGTTTTACTTTTTTCTGAAAAGTGCTCTAAAAACATCTTCAACTTTAGAAACACCAATAACTTCAATTTTGAATTTTGAATAATCGGCACTTTTATTATTGTATTTTGAAATAAAAATTCTTTTGAATCCGAGTTTTGCTGCTTCGGCAACTCTTTGTTCTACGCGGGTTACAGGACGAATTTCTCCCGAAAGTCCTATTTCTCCGGCAAAGCAAACATCTTTTGGCAGTGCTAAATCTAAATCAGATGAAAGAACCGAGCAAATTACAGCTAAATCTATTGCAGGGTCGTCAACGCGAATTCCGCCGGCAATATTAAGAAATACATCTTTTACCGAAAGCCGGAATCCGGCACGTTTTTCTAAAACGGCTAAAAGCATGCTTAATCTTCTGAGATCAAAACCTGTTGAACTTCTTTGCGGTGTTCCATAAGCTGCCGTGCTCACGAGTGCTTGAACTTCAATTAAAAACGGTCGAATTCCTTCTATTGTTGCCGAAACGGAAACTCCGCTTGTTTCTTCTTCGTTTTGCGAAAGTAAAAGTTCCGACGGATTTGTTACTTCTCGCAATCCGTTGGCATACATTTCAAAAATTCCGAGTTCGGATGTTGAACCAAAACGATTTTTTGTTGCACGTAAAATTCTGTAAACGTGGTTTCTGTCTCCTTCAAATTGAAGAACAGTGTCAACAATATGTTCCAAAACTTTTGGGCCTGCCAAATTTCCTTCTTTATTAATATGACCGATTAGAATTACGGGTTTTGAGTTTTCTTTGGCATATTTCATTATTTCTAAAGTGCATTCTTTTATTTGTGAAACGCTACCGGGCGATGATTCACTTCTTTCTGAGTAAATTGTTTGGATAGAATCAATTACAATAATATCCGGATTTACTTCTTCGAAATTTAAAAGAATATTTTCTAATAAAGTTTCGCTAAGAATAAGGCAATTATTTTCTTCGGAAGAAATTCTTTCGGCTCTGAGTTTTATTTGCTGAAGGCTTTCTTCGCCAGAAACATAAAGTGTTTTATATTTTAAAAGATTAACTGCAATTTGAAGTGCAAGTGTTGATTTACCTATTCCGGGTTCGCCGCCAATTAAAACTAAAGAACCCGGAACAAGTCCGCCGCCCAAAACTCTGTTGAATTCGTTGTTTGTAGTGTCAATTCTTTTTTGTTCGCTAAAAGTAATATCGGCAATTTTAACGGGTTTCGATAAAGATTTTTTTATTTTTCGTCCGACAGAATCTTTAATTGTTTCTTGAATTTCTTCTTCAAAAGAATTCCATTCGTTGCAAACCGGGCATTTTCCAACCCATTTTACCGATTGTGCTCCGCAGTTTTGGCAGATATATGTTGTTTTTGTTTTGGCCATAAGGGTATTTTGTATTGAGTCAAATATACTTAAAATTTGAAAATTTGCTAATTTGAAAATAGAATTTATTTTTCTATGTGAACTTAGTGTTCTATTTGGTAAAAATTAAATATTAAAAGTAGATTTTTTGTAAAATGTCTAAATACTAAATACTTACTACTAATTTCTATTTCAAAAATTTACCGATAATATTTGTAGTTGAATGTCCTTTAACGAGTTCTATTGTTTTTACTTGTCCGCCGTAATTTTGTAAAATGTCGTAGCCAACAATTTCTTCGGGTTTATAATCGGCACCTTTTACCAAAAAATCGGGTTTAATTAATTTAATAAGTTCGTAAGGAGTTTCTTGGTCGAAAATAATAACGAAATCGATAAAACTGAATGCAGATAAAATTAGTGCACGAGTATTTTGGTCTTGAACTGGACGATTTTCTCCTTTAAGTTTCCTGACAGAATTGTCGGAATTTAAACCGATAATTAAAATGTCGCCAAAGTTTGAAGCTTTTGCAAGGTATTCAACGTGTCCGCGATGAATAATGTCGAAACAACCGTTGCTGAAAACAATTTTTTTGTTTTGATTTCTTATTTCAAAAATAAATTCTTCGATTTTAGAAATATCAATTATTTTTTCCGAAATAAGTTTAAAATTATCTTTAGACATAAAAAAATGTATTAGTCAATAAGTCGGTTTGAAGCTGTATCCGGGAAAACAAGTGTAGGTTTGTGAGTTTTTGCTTGTTCAAAATCCATAAGTGCATACGAAATAATTATTAAAATGTCGCCAACTTGAACGCGTCTTGCGGCAGCTCCGTTAAGAGCTATTGTTCCGGAATTTCTTTGTCCTCTAATTACGTAAGTTTCCAGTCTTTCGCCGTTATTTATGTTAACTATTTGAACCTTTTCGTTTTCTAAAATATTTGCAGCTTCCATTAAAGCTTCATCAATTGTAATGCTTCCTACATAGTTCAGATTTGCTTCGGTTACAGTAACTTTATGCAGTTTCGATTTAAGAACTTCAATATACATAATGCTTTTATTATTTTCCGGTTTTGAAAATTTGATGCAAATAAATATAATAAATTTGAAATAACATTTATTTCTAAAATTTTTCTATTTGTGCTTGTGCGAATTATTTTGGTTGCTGTTATTTCTGTGAGCATCGTTACGTGTTTCATTTTTTTGTTGAGGCGGATATTTTTTAATTTCCTGATGATTAGGATTGTGCGGGTTATGCGGATTTTTATAGAAACCGTAATGATGTCCGTGATTTTTTTCTTGTGGAACAACAATTAAACAAGAATTGAGTGATATCATTAGTAATGATAAAATTAATATCGAAAAAGGTATTCTAATTTTTCGCATTTTTAGGATTTTAATATTTCCGAAATATACTAACAAAATTTAAATGTTTTACTTAAAAATTAATTAACCAAATTATCAATAGACGAGTCTATTTCATTGTAATTAAAAGGTTTTTGGAAATATTTGCAAATTAGGTTTTTGTCTAATGCTTCAAATATTTCGTCGGTAATATCGAAACCTGTTAAAATAAAGAAATTAATTGACGGAAATTTGTCTTTTGCAATTTTAATGAATTCCAGACCATTTATTTCGGGCATTTTCATGTCGCTAATTACAATTTTAATTTCCGAATTATTATTAAGAATTTCCATTCCTGCTTTTGCCGAAAGTGCTGTTGTTACTAAGTATTTCTTTTTAAAATTATATTCAAAAAGTTTTAAATTAATAACTTCATCGTCAACGTATAATAAGTTTGTTTTTTCAATCATATTATTTTTATTTATTAATGGGTAAATATATTGTAACTAATGCTCCCGAGTTATTTACGGATTTGAATGTAATTGTTCCGTTATGTTGTTCAATTATTTTTTTTGTGATAGAAAGCCCTAAACCTGTTCCTTTTCCGGCCGGTTTTGTTGTGAAAAACGGATCAGTTATTTTGTTAATAATTTCATTGCTAATTCCTTTTCCTGTATCTTGAATTGTTATTGTAATATTTTTTTCAATAATTTTTGTTGTTATAAATATTTTTCCGTTTCCTTCAATTGCCTGTTCGGCATTTGAAATAATGTTTAATATTGCTTGATGTAATCTTCCTTCGTTTCCTTTTAAAACAATATTTTCATCAAAAAAATCTTTTATTATTTCAATTCTCAATTTTAATTTATTTTTCAGAATCACAAGGCAGTTTTCAATTATTTTATTTATATCGCAATTATCGTCGGTCGAATTATTTTGTCTGCTAAAATGATTTAAACTTGTAATAATGTTTCCGGCTCTTTCAACACCTGTATATATTGCCTCATAAAGCGGTTTTAATTCTTCGTTGTGATTAGGAATATTTTCATCAATATAAGTTTGTATTCCGTGAATTCCGCCTTGAATAAAGTTTAGCGGATTGTTTATTTCATGTGCAACGCCCGAAGCCAAAATTCCTAAAGTAGCCATTTTTTCTGACTGAATAAGTTGGTCTTGCGATTTTTTTAGTTTTTCAAGTGCGTTTTCCAATTCTTCTCTTTGAACTGTAAGTTCTTCGTTACTCGATTTTAATTCTTCGTTTGTTGTTCCCAATTCATCGGTTCGTTCTCTTACCAACAGTTCTAAATTGTTTTTGTATTTTTCAAGTTCAATTTTTCCAATTTTCTCGGAATTTATATCGTGAATTACTAATAATATTTGTTTCCGGTTTCTTATACTGAAGTTTATTGCAGAAATATATATCCATTTTCTCTCTTTTGATTTTGTTTGTGAAAGCCATTCAAATTCAAATATGTTTCCGTTTTTTGATTTATTTATATTTTCTATTAGGTTTGAATAAGAACATTCATCTGATGTGTTATCGCATAAAATATCTATTGAACTGTTAAGAATTTCGTTCATCGAATATCCGATAATTTTTGAAAAGGATTTGTTTGATTCGTTAATTTGTAATGTATTGAAATCTAAAATCAATATTCCGTCGTTAGTCGAATTAAATATTTCTTTGTATTTAAGTTCAAGATTTATTTTTTCTTCTGTAGCTTTTTTAATTTTGGAAATATCAATGTGTAATCCGACGCAAATTTCGGGTTTTTTTTCGGAATCATATTTTGTAACTTTCCCTTGCGATAGAAACCACGACCATTCGTTTTCGGCGTTTTTCATGCGGTGCTCAATACTAAAACTACCGTTTTTCAGCTCACTTGTTATAATATTTTTATAGTTATCCGCTTCATCTTCGTGTAAATTCTTTTCAAATTCTTCAAAAGTAAATTCATCTTTTTGCCTTCTAATTATTGCGTATTCTTGATTTTCGTCGTAAATTATTTTGTTTCCGGGAATATTCCATGTCCAATATGAAACATTTGTGTTTCTTTTTATAAAATTAAGTCTTTTTATTTTTTCGTCAAGAGTAATTTTTGTTTTTGCCTGCATAAAATATAATGTAGAAATTACGCTTGTTGTTATTATTTCAAATTCCGAAGATTTAATTATACTGAAGAGATTAATAAAGTAATCGGATTCAAGAATTTGAAAAATATATACTTTTAAAAAAGTAAGTATCGGAAAAAGAAAAACAAAATAATACAAAAAAGATGATACAAACCAATAGAAACTACTTTTTATGAGTGAACTAATTTTTGAAATAAATAATCGGTATGTAAACCAAAAAAAGATTGCCGGGAATAAATGTGTTATAAATGTTGATAAAAATAATAAAAATGTTGGTGCTTGAAGTGATGTGATAAAACTTATAATTAAATAATACGACCAATGGCTTATATAAAATATACTAATTTGAATTGGAATTTCTCTTAAATCTGTAGTTGTTTCGTCAAATCCGGGTATTTTAAATTGAATTTTTCCAAGCAGATATGATAAAACACCAAAGAAAACAGCAAGAATTACATTCTTAAAAATATTGTTTTTATATAGATTTTTTAGTTTCATCATACTCATCATTCACTACAAAAATAATAAAAAATCATTTTACTTTGTTTTAATTTGACGAGTAAAATTTGTTTTATGATAAAATATATTTTTTGATATGAATTAAAAAAGGAGATATGTTAGAATATCTCCTTTAAATCGTTACAAATATACATAATTTAATCATCAAGCAATATCTCAAGTATTTGAATTGCAGCTTTTGCCACAGATGTTCCCGGTCCAAAAATTCCTACAACTCCGGCATCGTATAAAAATTGATAATCTTGGTGTGGAATTACTCCGCCAACAATAATCATTATATCTTCTCTTCCAAGTTTTTTTAATTCTTCAATTACTTGCGGAACCAGTGTTTTATGACCTGCTGCTAAAGATGAAATTCCCAAAATATGAACATCGTTTTCTACGGCTTGTTTTGCAGCTTCGGCCGGTGTTTGAAATAATGGTCCCATGTCTACATCAAATCCAATGTCGGCATATCCTGTCGATACAACTTTCGCACCTCTGTCGTGCCCGTCTTGTCCCATTTTTGCAATCATTATTCTTGGTCTTCTTCCTTCTTTTTCGGCAAAAATATCTGCCAATTCTTTTGCTCTTTCAAATGACATATCGTTTTGTGATTCTGATGAATAAATTCCTGAAATTGAGCGAATAACAGCTTTGTATCTTCCTGTTACTTTTTCTATTGCGAATGAAATTTCGCCTAATGAAGCTCTTTTTTTTGCTGCATCAACAGATAGTTCCAATAAATTTCCTTTTCCGGTTTTCATGGATTCTGTAATTGCGTCTAATGCTTTTTGAACCTCTTCGTTATTTCTTTCGGATTTTAGTTTTTTTAATCTTTCAATTTGAGATTTTCTAACGGCTGTGTTGTCAACTTCAAGTATATCAAGCGGGTCTTCTTTTTCAAGTTTAAATTTGTTAACACCCACAATAATATCTTTTCCGGAATCTATTCTTGCTTGTTTTCTTGCAGAAGCTTCTTCGATTCTCATTTTAGGAATTCCTGTTTCAATTGCTTTTGCCATTCCTCCCAAGCTTTCAACTTCTTGAATTAATTCCCAAGCTTTATGTGCTAATTCATCTGTTAATGTTTCAACATAATATGAGCCTGCCCAAGGATCTACTGTTTTTGTAATTCCGGTTTCTTCTTGTAAATATATTTGTGTATTTCTTGCTATTCCTGCCGAAAAATCTGTAGGTAAAGCAATTGCTTCGTCGAGTGCATTTGTATGAAGCGATTGTGTGTGACCAAGTGCTGCCGCTGTGGCTTCAACACAAGTTCTTACAATATTGTTATACGGGTCTTGCTCCGTTAAACTCCAGCCCGATGTTTGAGAATGTGTTCTCAAAGCCATTGATTTAGGATTTTTTGGATTGAATTGTTTAACAATTTTTGCCCAAAGCATTCTGGCTGCTCTTAATTTTGCAATTTCGGTGAAATGGTTCATTCCGATTCCCCAAAAAAACGAAAGGCGAGGAGCAAATGTGTCTATATTCATTCCTGTTTTTAATCCGGTTCTCAAATATTCTAATCCGTCGGCAAGTGTGTATGCAAGTTCCAATTCGGCTGTTGCTCCTGCTTCTTGAATATGATAACCGGAAATGCTAATCGAATTAAATTTAGGCATATTTTTGGAAGTATATTCGAATATATCGGCAATTATTCTCATTGAAGGTTCAGGCGGGTAAATGTATGTGTTTCGAACCATAAATTCTTTGAGAATATCGTTTTGAATTGTGCCTGTAAGTTTTTCAGCAGGAACGCCTTGTTCCAATCCTGCTACGATATAAAACGCCATAATCGGCAAAACTGCTCCGTTCATTGTCATAGAAACCGACATTTGGTCGAGCGGTATTTGGTCGAACAAAATTTTCATATCCAAAATACTGTCAATTGCAACTCCTGCTTTTCCTACATCTCCTTCAACTCGTTCGTGGTCAGAATCATATCCGCGATGTGTTGCTAAATCGAAAGCAACTGATAATCCTTTTTGTCCGGCAGCCAAATTTCTTCTGTAAAATGCGTTTGATTCTTCTGCTGTTGAAAATCCTGCATATTGTCTGATTGTCCAAGGACGCATTACATACATTGTTGAATACGGACCGCGAAGAAAAGGAGGAAGTCCTGCAGCATATTCAAGATGTTCCATTTCAGAAATATCTTCTTTGCTAAAGTATGATTTTAGTTTATTTTTTTCCGGATTTAAAAATTCGGATTCTAAAGGTTTTGTTTCAGTTTTAGATATTTCATTAATATCTATTTTACTAAAATCGGGTTTGCTAATTTTGTTTTCCATAGTTTACTTAAAACTTATGCTGAGGTTTTAATAATCAAACATATTAATGAAATATTTTTGAATTTTTTTTGATTTTTTTATTACCAGTTCACTGTCTTCTTTTTTATAAGCAGCATTATCGGTTAGAATAATTTTTTCTAAATACTTAATTAATATTTCATTAGAAAAGTAATATCTGTGCTCGCTTATGTCTTTGGCAGAAATGTAACAAAAAATAAGTTTGCCGTCTTTAAAAAGATATTCGGTATTTTCTTCAAAAGCTGAATAAATGTTTTTAATTTCAATTTTAACTATTGCTTCTTCACCTTTTTCGTCCCAATGAGCCGGAGCTGTATTATACCAAAATGTTATTCTTTCATAATATAAACCTACAGCAGGCCAATTTTGAGAACTCTCTCCGAGTTTGTTTAGTTCCGTTTGATTACAATAAAGTTCTTTTTGTTTTATTTGTTCCGAAACTTTATAATAATAATCTTTAATGTTTTTAATTTCAGTTTCTTGTGCAAAAATATCAATATTAAAAATTAATATTAGCGAAATAATAAGTATATGTTTATTCATAATTATTAATTTAAAATTCCTAATTATTTTGATATTACACCATTATATTTATATCCAAGCTGTTCGATTGTTTCTTCAATTGTTTTTAGATTGATATTTTCTCCTTGAATTTCGAGTGTGTTTGTTACCGGGTTTGCAATTACCGATTCAAATTTGCCAAGTTTTGAAACGTTTTTTTCAACCGTCATTTTGCAATGATTACATGTCATTCCGCTTACACTTAATTTTAGAGTTTCCATATTAAAATTGTTATTTGTTATTTGTTTTTCTTTAAAGAAATATTTTCTCAAATATCCGTTAATTATTAATAATCCTAAAATTATTGTGGAACTTAAACTGAACCATTCGGGCAAAAAGCTGTTGTGGTTATGGTTTGTATGATTTATAAAATTTGTAAATAAACCGGAAGGTAAAACGTAATCAATTATAATTCCGAAAAACAGTGAACCTAAAATTATTGACGCAAGATAAGTATAAAGAGTTCTTTTTCCCATGCTTTTGCCTATAACAGTTATTGTTGCTGCATTTGTTGCAGGACCGGCCATTAAGAAAACTAAAGCTGCTCCCGGAGAAAGACCTTTCATTAATAAAACTGCGGCAATCGGAACAGAACCCGTTGCACAAACATACAGCGGAATTGATGCAACTAAAATAATTAACATGCTTAATATCGGACTGTTAATGTATGTTGTGAAGAAATTATCGGGTAAAATAATGGAAATTAGTGCTGCAATTGCTAAACCGATAATTAGCCATTTTGAAATATCTTGTAAAAATTCAACAAAAGCGTAATTCAAAAATCTTTTAAATTTTGGACTTTTTTCGGAAATTGTGTTTTCAAATTTTATTTCTTTTTTCTCTTCTTCAACATTTTCTTTATCAAATGCATTAGTTACGGCACCACCAAAAATTCCTGATACAAAAGCAACAATAGGTCTTAATATTGCAAAAGGTAAACCCAGCATAGAATATGTTACTAATATTGAGTCAACTCCGGTTTGAGGAGTTGAAATAAGAAATGATACAGAAGCACCCTTTGATGCTCCGTTTTTTGATAATGAAACTCCGGTTGGAATAACTCCGCAAGAACATAAAGGAAGCGGAACGCCAATTAATGCAGCATTTATTGCTGATTTCAGATTCTTGCCGCCTAAATATTTTGTGATTTTTTCTTGCTTAATATAAACATGTAACAAACCTGCAAATAAAAATCCTAAAAGCAGATAAGGCGACATTTCATTGCTAAGCTTTAAGAGTTCAGCAAAATAGGTTTTAATTATTTCCATTTTTCTTGTTGTTATTTAATAACTTATTCATAAAGTTATTAAATATATATTCATATTGAAATCACTAATTCATATTCAATTTTTTCTGAAAATCTGAAAGTGTTGAAATTAAATCGGATTTGATGTGTATAAAATTTGTAATTCCAATTTTTAAAAGCTCTTCATTATTTGCCGGATTTCCTGCAATAACAATAATTGTTTCATTTTTTAATTTATTATATATTTCCGGTGCAATATTCAAATATTCGTCGTCGGAACTGCAAATAACAGTTATTTCGGGCTTTTGATATTTTACTTGTTCGCAAGCTTTTTCTATAGTTTCAAAACCCGGATTATCTAAAATTTGGAAACCGCCGCATGCAAAGAAATTTGATGTAAACGCCGCTCTTGCTTTTCTCATTGAAATATTTCCGAAGGTTAAAAGAAATACTTTTGGTGTTTTTCCCGAAATTTCTGTTTTAAGTCTTATTTCTTCAATTTCGATTGCTCCTCTAAATGGTTTTAACGGCCTTATTTCTGTAGTAATTTCTTCTGATTCTTTATAATAGATTTCATTATTTATAATTTCAATTGCAGTTTCATTTTGAAGAGGATATTGGTTTGCTCCCAACAAAATGGTTTTTCTGAATGTAAAATCTATTTTTCTTTTTTTAACTGTTTCTTCAATTTTATCTTGAATTAATCCTTTTTTTAAAGCTTCATAATAACCGCCGACAGCTTCTGTTTCAAGGAAAAGTTTCCAAGCATCTTTTGCTATAGAATCTGTCAAACTTTCAATAAAATAAGATCCTCCGGCAGGATCAATAACTTTGTCGAGCATTGCTTCTTCATTCAAAATTATTTGTGTATTTCTTGCAATTCTCTCAGATAATTCTGTGGGAGTTTTGAATCCGGAATCGAATGTATTTACTGTAATTGCTTCAACTCCTGCAACAATTGCCGACATTGTTTCTGTTGTAGTTCTTAAAATATTGATATAAGGATTATATATTGTTTTATTTGATTCTATTGTTTGTGCATGAATATACATTTTTCCGAAATCAGGGTTTTTCGGAAAATATGCTTTAATTATTTTTGCCCACAATAATCGAATTGCTCTAAATTTTGCAATTTCCATGAAGTAATTTGAACCAATTCCAAAAGTGAACTGAATTTTAGGAATTAATTTTTCGAGTTCAATTTTTTCTGCCGATGCTCTTGATAAATATTCAACTCCCATGCTTAAAGCATAAGCGGTTTCTTGAACTGCCGTAGCTCCGGAATTTGGAAAGATTGATGCGTTTATATTGATAATTCGGAAATTAGGGAAATTATTATGCAGATAATCAAAAGTTGATTTTAAATCATCGTAATTGCTGTAATTTTTGCTCAAAAATTTGTTTCCTGTTAGTGTAATAAATCCTAAAGGATCAAAATCCATTGACCCAAAAACTTCATCGGAATTTACTTGTTTAAAGGTAACTACTTCTTTAAATAATTTAATAATATTAAGTGCGTTTTTTCCGAGAATAAAATTAATTTCATTTTTTGTTATATCTATTTCTTCAAATAGTTTAACAAAATCGCCAATTTTGATTTTTTCTTTTGTCGATAAATCAAAACAAATAGAATTAATTCCTTTAGAAATTAATTCTATTGCTTTTTTATTTGCGTCAAAACAGTCGTTAACAATTATTTTTTGTCTGTTTTTATTTTTTAGATAAATGCTGTTATTGCCTCTGGAAAAAGGAAATTCTCCCGGAATTTGTTTTGTAGTATTTAGGTTTTCAATATCTTCCGGTCTATAATATGGTTTAATGTTTATTTCTTCAATTGTTTTTGTAATAAGGTTTTTGTCGTAATCGGCACCCTTCAAGTCGGCTTTAATAATTTCTTCCCATTGGGAAGTACTTATTTTGGGAAATTCTTGAAATATATTTTGTTTAATTTTTGACATGATAAAAAAAGTTTAAATTTTTCACAAAGCTACGTTTTTATGATTACAGTAAAATGATTTATATCATTAGACTGTTTTTTTTATAAAAAAAAACTCCCGAGAATATTTTCGGGAGTTTTCAAATATTTATTCAACAGTTACTGATTTAGCCAAGTTTCTTGGTTGGTCAACATTGCAACCTCGCATAACTGCAATATGGTATGAAAGCAATTGAAGCGGAATTACTGTTAAAAGTGGCGCTATTGCTTTATGTGATTCCGGAACTTCAAGAACATGATCGGCCATTCCCTTAATAATTGTATCTCCTTCGGTTACAACAGCAATTACGATTCCTTTTCTGGCTTTAACTTCTTGTATGTTTGAAACAATTTTTTCGTAAGATTCATCTTTTGTTGCAATAACAACAACAGGCATGTTTTGGTCGATAAGCGCAATAGGTCCGTGTTTCATCTCTGCGGCAGGATATCCTTCGGCATGAATATATGAAATTTCTTTTAATTTTAAAGCTCCTTCAAGAGCAACAGGAAATAAATATCCTCTTCCCAAATAAATGAAATTTGTTTTGTCTTTGTATAATTCAGCTATTTTGTGGAAAAGATTGTTTGATTTTAAAGTTTTAGTAATTTTCTGTGGAACATCAACAAGTTCTTTTATAATATTTCGATATTCAGATTTTGAAAGAGTTCCTCTTTTATATCCTAATTGAGCTGCAATCATAGTTATTACAGTAACTTGAGCTGTAAATGCTTTTGTTGATGCAACTCCTATTTCGGGTCCGGCGTGAGTGTAAACTCCTGCGTGTGTTTCTCTGGGAATGCTTGAACCTACAACATTACAAACACCGATTACTGTAGCTCCTGCTTCTTTTGCCAGATTTATTGCTGCAAGAGTATCTGCAGTTTCACCGCTTTGGCTTATTGCTATTACTATATCGTCTTTATAAATTATAGGATGACGATATCTGAATTCCGAACCGTATTCAACTTCAACCGGAATTCTTGCAAATTCTTCTATTAAGTATTCGCCGACTAATCCGGCATGCCATGATGTACCGCAAGCAATTATTATTATTCTTTTTGCTTGTTCAAGTTTAGGCATAACGTCTAATAATCCGCCTAATCTAATTTCAGAATGGTCTAAAGCAATTCTTCCTCTAAAAGTATCGGTTATTGATCTTGGTTGCTCAAAAATTTCTTTTAGCATAAAATGCTCGTATCCGTTTTTCTCTATTTCACCAATGTCCATCGTTAGTTCTTGAATTTCAGGTTCTAACATGTCATTCATAACTGTTTTAAGAGTAAGTTCGTCTTTTCTTATTATTGCAACATTATCGTTGTTTAAATATATAACGCTTTTTGTATATTCGATAATCGGTGTTGCGTCTGAAGCTACATAATATTCTCCTTCGCCAATACCGATTACAAGCGGGCTTCCTTTTCTGGCAGCAATTAATTTATCGGGTTCATCTTTACAAATAATAACAAGTCCGTATGCACCCACAACTTTTGAAAGTGCAAGTCTAACAGCAATTTCGGCACTAACTTTTCCTTTAATATAGATATATTCAATAAGATTTGCGAGAACTTCAGTGTCTGTTTCACTTTTAAATTTATATCCTCTTGATATAAGTCTTCTTTTTAATCTGGAATAGTTTTCGATAATTCCGTTATGGATTACAACGAATTTTCCTTCCTGAGATGAATGAGGATGAGCGTTTTCGTTATTTGGCTCACCGTGAGTTGCCCAACGAGTATGTCCAATTCCGATTTTTCCGGTAATGTCTTTATCCGCAATAAAATCTTCAAGATCGCTAACTTTGCCTTTTCTTTTGAAAATATTTGTTTTACCGTTGAAAAGTGCAATTCCTGCAGAGTCATATCCTCTGTATTCAAGTCTTTTCAGTCCGTTTATTAAGATTGGATATGCCTCTTTATTGCCTATGTAGGCTACAATTCCACACATTTTTAAAGTTTAAGATTAAGTATAAAATTTATATTTTAGTATATGTTAAAACAAGTTTCATAGGATTTGAATTTTTACCTGTTGTAATAACTGTTCTGGTAAAATCGGATTTGCCTCCGTAATTGTATATATAAAAACCATAATTTTTTCTTTTATTATCAATTATGTCTCTCAGATAACCGGCAATATCAAACCTGAATTCTCCTTCATTGTTTGATACACTGTTATATGAATATGATGAAAAATATTCTTCTAATAAACTGTATTCGTGGTCTGGATTAATACCGGCAATTAGTAAATTAAGCGATGATGGAAAGTTTGACTCGTCCGTTAAATTATCTGGTGCTGTTTTTACTATTAATTGTGCTTTATATATGTGTATTTTCCCTAAATTATTTATATTTTCAATAAAAGGTAATTGTATTTTAGCTCTTAATCCTCCTGCACCTTGTATATATGCAACAGAGTCCTGCACGGAAATTGTGTCGTTTATGTTTGAACTAAAAGTGGCAGAAGAATAATCGTGTTTAAACATGTTGAATTTATATGGAGCTGCATTTGGTGTAATTGACATTTGAAAAAGAGAGTCGGGGTTTTCGTCGTTGTGATAATAAATTGTAATTAAAAAATCTGTATTAATACCAAATTTTAATAAGGCTCCGGGTTCGGCAATCGGGCTTGAAGAAACATATATTCCTTTAAAGAATGAGGTGAAATTTTCGTCCGTATAATAAACTTGTGCATCAGCGTATAAAAATGTGTCGGCATAAGAAGGGTTCAGTGTAATTTTTAGAATGGAGTCTTCATAATTCGGTATAAAGATTTTACTGCCCATAAGCTCGTTTTCATGTAAACTGTTTGGGTCATAGTTCGAGGTGTATGATGTATCTCCCGAGAGGGCTGTTGTTAATTTATAAATCTTTATTTCTTGAGATATGCTTGTATTTCCGTAGTATGGAATTGTATCTTGACTGTAAGGAATTGTTAAAACGATTGAATCCGGGTGATTTGTAGTGTAAATATTTGGATATTCGTAAACTAGAAACTGAGTTGCAAACGAGGCTTCTGTTGTTCCAAATATTGGATCGGTATATTTTCCGGCAATAAGTTGATTCGGATTTAATGTTCCAAGTGTATCCATATCGATTGTATATGCCGAAACAGAAAATGTGTCTATTATTTGAGCATTTATTAAATCTTCTTCAGGCAATAAATTATATCCTAAACCGGTGTTTTCATTACACGAAAAAATCAGCATTGAAATGCTGATTAATGTTATTATTATTTTTTTTCTCATATTAATTCTATTTCAAAAATTTTTCACAAAGTAAATTATAATTTTTATTTTTTTACTATTTTTAATTGAAATCTAAGTTAAATAAATTTAGATTATGTTAAAATTTTATCATAAAAAGTTGAATAGCTGTCAATATACTCATCTTCAGTTTTATATTTCAGAAAATGTGGAGCTTTTTCTTGGGCATAAGCTATAAGTGTCGGTGAAACTTGGTTGTTTCCTAAAATAACTCCATCGGAATTATCAATTGCAAGTTTAGAAATGTTCTCGAAATTTGCAGGATATAAGTTTTTAATATCAATGTCTTTAACTCCGTCGAAAAGAATTTTCTTATGTGCTTCTTGGTTGAAAACATTACTAAAATCGTCATTATAAAGAGAATAAATTACTTTTGCGTTTGCAAAAAGCGGATCGTCTTTATAAGATTTTTTTATATACAAAGGAACTAATGCCGACATCCAACCGTGGCAATGAATTATATCCGGAGCCCATCTTAGTTTTTTTACTGTTTCTATGGCGCCTCTTCCAAAAAATATCATTCTTTCGTCGTTATCTTCAAAATATTCGCCTTTTTTGTCTTTCAATGTGCCTTTTCTTTTGAAGTATTCTTCATTATCAATAAAATATACTTGCATTCTGGCTTGTTGAATTGATGCGACTTTTATTATTAAAGAGTGGTCTGTATCGTCAATAATTAAATTCATTCCCGACAATCTGATTACTTCATGCAGTTGGTTTCTTCTTTCATTGATAATACCAAATCTTGGCATAAATACTCTTACTTCTTTATTTCTTTCTTGTATTCCTTGAGGAAGAAATCTGCCGATATGAGACATTTCGGTTTCGGGTAGGTAAGGTGTTATTTCTTGCGTGATAAATAGGATTTTCTTTTTTTCCATAACTTAAATTTCATTAGGCGAAATTAATGCACAAAGATACAAAAAATTAACCTTTTATCAAGAGTTTTAATCCTAAGTTTACTGCTTTGTTTTTTTTTCTTAATATTGCATGCAAAATATAAATCAAAGTATTAGCCTGATAATTTATCTTAATATGTTAGTAATAACCAAATTAATTGATGTTTTTGAATTAAAAAACAGAATAAATATTGAAAAAAAATCTTTGGGATTTGTTCCTACAATGGGAGCTTTGCATAATGGTCATATTTCATTAGTGTTAAATTCGATAAAAGAAAACGACTATACAATTGCAAGTATTTTTGTAAATCCAACTCAATTCAATAATAAAACAGATTTATTGAATTACCCCAGAACTGTTGATAAAGATATAGAAATTCTCGAAAAAGCCGGTTGCGATTTTGTTTTTATTCCCGATTTAAATGAGATGTATCCGGAAGAAGATACCAGAATTTTTGATTTTGACGGTTTAGATGAAGTTATGGAAGGAAAACATCGACCCGGACACTTTAACGGAGTAGCTCAAATAGTTACTAAATTATTTGAAGCCGTAAAACCCGACAGAGCATATTTTGGAAGAAAAGATTTTCAACAAGCTGCAATAATAAATTTTCTCGTCAAAAAATATATGCCTGAATTTAATATAAAAATAATAACTTGCGATATTGTTAGAGAAAAAGACGGACTGGCATTAAGTTCAAGAAATATTTTGCTTACTCCCGAACATAGAAAAGCTGCGCCAATTATTTTCAAAACTTTAAATTTGTTCTCAAAAGTTTATTCTGATATTAAACCGCAAAAAATAATAGAAAAAGTAACAAATGAGATTAACGCAGTGGAATTATTAAAAGTAGAATATTTCGAAATTGTTGATAATGAAACTTTAATGCCTGTAAATGAAATAATTCCCGGAAAAACTACCGGTTGCATTGCAGTTTTTGCCGGAAATGTTAGATTAATTGATAATATTTCTTTTTAAAAGAAGTTAATGAAAGATATACACTTTTATGAATAAATTAAAAATCATTAACGACCCTGTTTACGGATTCATAAATATACCGTATGAAATTTTATTTGATATAA
Organism: Draconibacterium orientale; assembly: GCA_022729995.1. Taxonomy (GTDB): domain Bacteria; phylum Bacteroidota; class Bacteroidia; order Bacteroidales; family JAADGE01; genus DZBS01. The sequence continues at coordinate 56,952 of DZBS01000004.1, forward strand.
TACAACACCCGCATTTTCAAAGATTAAGACGTATAAAACAACTCGGCTTAACAAATTATGTATATCCCGGAGCATCACATACTCGTTTCGACCATGTTTTAGGAGCAACACATCTTATGAACGTTGCAATAAAAGAATTACGTTTGAAAAACGCAGATATTTCCGACGAAGAACATAAAGCTGCACTAATAGCAATTTTAATGCACGATTTGGGTCACGGACCGTTTTCTCATACTCTTGAACACAGTTTCGTAAAAAACATTTCTCATGAAGAAATATCATTGGCATTTATGAAAAAATTTAATGAGGAAATGAACGGTGAATTGGATTTGGGAATAAAAATATTTACCGATAATTATCCTAAAAAATTTTTACACAGCCTTGTTTCAAGTCAATTAGACACCGACAGGCTCGATTATTTAAGAAGAGACAGTTTCTACACAGGAGTTACCGAAGGAAATATCGGTTCGGAAAGAATTTTGAAAATGTTAAGAGTTGTTAATGACGAAATTGCTGTTGAAGAAAAAGGAATTTATTCAATAGAAAAATTTTTGGGAGCAAGAAGAATAATGTATTGGCAGGTTTACCTTCATAAAACTGTTGTAGCAGCAGAGCAAATGCTGTTAAAAACTATAGAAAGAGCCAGAAAACAATCTAAAGAAAACGGCGTTTATGCAACCGCTTCACTTTCATATTTTTTCGATAATAATATTTTTTCATCTGAAATATTTCATTCAAAAAAACTATTACCTTCGCCTTTAGATGCTTTTGCTAAATTAGATGATACAGATATTATCGTTTCGTTAAAAGAATGGTCGAACAGCGAAGATTATGTCCTTGCAGAATTAAGTAAAAGACTTATTAACAGGAATTTATTTAAACTCGAAATTCAAAATAAACCTTATGAAGAAGCCTATATCCATGAATTAAGAAAAAAAGTATCTAAATATTTTAAAATATCTGAAGAAGATTCAAAGTATTTTGTTTTTTCGGAATCAATAAAAAATAAAGCATACAGTACACATAATTTATATAGAATTAACATTTTGTTGAAAAGCGGAAAACTTGCCGATATTGCCGAAGCATCTGATATTTCAAATATTGCGACTTTGTCGGAAACAGTTGAAAAATATTTTTTATGTTATCCAAAAGAATGCATGTAAAAAAAAAATCAATTAACACTCTGATAATTATATGTTAACATAAATGAATGAATAAAAAAAAACTTTAAAAATTATTATAAATTAGTTTATTTAATTAGTTTTGCACAAATTTAGAAAAATGGAATTTTCTGCTGAAAAAATAGCGTCCTTTTTAAATGGTTATGTTGAAGGAGATAAGGATATTACTGTAAATAATATTTCAAAAATAGAAGAAGGTGTTCCGGGAACATTGAGTTTTCTTGCAAATCCGAAATATACAGAATACATTTATTCAACAAACTCATCAATAGTTTTAGTTTCCAAAACTTTTAATGCGGAAAATAAAATTAATGCTACATTAATTAGAGTTGACGATCCATACAAAGCTTTTGCATCATTATTGGAGCTTTATTCATTATCCAAAAATCAAAAATCAGGAATTTCACCAAAAGCAGTTATTGAAGAATCGGCTAAAACCGGTGAAAATGTTTATCTTGGAGCAAATGTTTATATTGGCGAAAATACAATTATTAAAGACAATGTAAAAATTTATCCCAATACTTATATTGGCGATAATGTTGAAATAGATGAAAATACAACAATTTTTTCGGGAGTGAATATTTACAGCGAATCAATAATAGGAAAAAATTGCACAATTCATTCAGGAACTGTAATAGGTGGCGACGGATTTGGTTTTGCACCACAAAGCAAAAGCGAGTTTGTTAAAATTCCTCAAATTGGAAATGTTATTATCGAAGACAATGTTGAAATAGGAGCAAACACATGTATCGACAGAGCCACAATGGGTTCAACAATAATAAAAAAAGGTGTAAAACTTGATAATTTAATTCAAGTAGGGCATAATGTAATAATTGGAGAAAACACTGTAATTGCTGCTCAAACAGGAGTTTCAGGTTCAACAAAAATTGGTAAAAACTGCATGATTGGCGGTCAGGTAGGATTTGCAGGACATTTAACAATTTGCGACAATGTGAAAATTGGAGCTCAAGCCGGAATAATAAAAGATATTACAACAGAAGGCGCCGTTTTGATAGGAAGTCCGGTTCAAGATATGCGTCAATTTTTTAAGAACACAGTGCTAATTAGTAAATTACCCGAAATGAGAAAGCAAATAAACGATGTAGAAAATTCGTTAAATTCATTTCTTAAAAATAAATAATGATGTCTGAAAAACAAAAAACTATAAAAAAACCTGTTTCACTTTCCGGAAAGGGATTACACACAGGTCAATTTGTAAATCTCACAATAGTTCCGGCTCCCGAAAATAACGGTTACCGATTTGTAAGAACCGATTTTAGCGACAGACCAGAAATAAAAGCAGTTGCCGAAAATGTTGTAGACACTTCCAGAAGCACTGTTATTGAAGAAAACGGAGTCAGAGTCTCAACAATTGAACATGTTTTATCAGCATTATACGGATTAGGAATTGATAATGTAAATATAGAAGTTGACGGAGCAGAAGCTCCAATACTTGACGGAAGTGCAAAACTTTATGTTCAGGCAATTCTTGAAGCAGGAATTACAGAACAAGATGCCGAAAAAGAATATTTTGTAATCAAAAATAACATTAATTATTCCGACGAAGATCGCGGAATAGAAATAAGCACATTTCCCGGAAACGAATTAAGCATTCATGTAATGATTGATTACGGTTCAACAGTTCTTGGAAATCAATATGCTACTTTAAATAGTTTAAGTGAATATGCCGAAAATATTGCTCCATGTAAAACCTTTGTTTTCTTAAAGGAAATTGAACATCTTTATGAAAATAATTTGATAAAAGGAGGCGATTTAGATAATGCTTTAGTAATTGTTGAAAAAGAATCAAGTCAAGAAGAAATTGACAGAATTGCAGATTTATTCAATAAAAAACATCAAAAATATAAAGGTCAAGGAGTTTTAAACGAACAAGATTTGATTTTTTCAAACGAACCTGCACGACACAAATTACTCGATATGGTTGGCGACATTGCATTAGCCGGAATGCCCTTAAAAGGAAAAATTCTTGCTACAAGAACCGGACATGCTGCAAATGTTGAGTTTGTGAAAAAAATTAGAGCTGAAATAAAAAAAAGAAAAACACAAACTCTTGCTCCCGAATACGATCCAAACAAAGCACCTTTGTATGATATAAACGATATTAAAAATTTTTTACCTCACCGACCGCCTTTCTTATTAGTCGATAAAATAATTAGTTTAAGCGAAACAGAAGTAATTGGAGTTAAAAATGTAACAGTAAATGAGCCTTTTTTTGTTGGTCATTTTCCGGCGGAACCTGTAATGCCTGGTGTTTTAATTGTTGAGGCAATGGCTCAAACCGGCGGAATATTAGTATTAAATACGGTTGAAGACCCCGAAAATTATTTGACATATTTTATGAAAATAGATAAAATTAAGTTTAAAAAGAAAGTTGTTCCGGGCGATACTTTGATTTTTAAATTAGAATTAATTTCTCCAATCAGACGAGGAATTGCAAATATGAAAGCTCAAGCATTTGTTGGCGATTCTTTAGTTACAGAAGGAGAATTAATGGCACAAATTGTAAAAGAGAATAAAAAATAATATATATGAATCAACCTTTGGCAAATATTCACCCAAAAGCAAAAATTGGAAAAGATGTTGTAATAGAACCATTTGCAACAATTCAAGAAGATACGGTTATCGGAGATAATTCAAATATTGGAGCCAATGCCGTTATAATGAACGGCGCAAGGTTAGGAACAAACGTAAAAGTTTTTCCGGGTGCTGTTATTTCAGCAATTCCACAAGATTTAAAATTCAACGGAGAAGTTTCCACAGTTGAAATTGGTAATAACACGGTTGTTCGTGAATTTGTTACTATAAATAGAGGAACCGTTGCAAAAGGAAAAACAATTGTCGGGAATAATTGCTTGCTAATGGCTTATTCGCATGTTGCACATGATTGTATAATCGGGAATAATGTAATTTTTGCAAACGGAGTTCAGGCAGCCGGCGAAGTCGAAGTTGGAGATTATGCAATTTTAGGAGGCTCCACTTTAGTTCATCAATTTTGTAAAATTGGTGCTCATGTAATGACACAAGGAGGCTTAAAAGTTTTAAAAGATATTCCGCCTTTCGTAATGGCAGCAAGAGAACCTGCTGCTTTTGCAGGTGTTAATTCTGTAGGACTAAAACGACGTGGTTTTACTTCTGAACAAATTGAAGAAATAAAAGATATTTACAGGGTTATTTTCAATAAAGGCTTAAATTATACAAATGCAGTAAAAAAGGTTAAAGATGAGTTTCCCGATTCTGATTTAAAAAATATTATAATTGATTTTTTTGAAAAATCCGACAGAGGTGTTATTCCTTCATATTCTTCGGAATTAAAAAAATAAAAGAAGAGGTTTTAATGCCTCTTTTTTTTTATGCACAAATCAGTAAATTGAAGGTTTTTTACAACCGA
>DZBS01000165.1 GCA_022729995.1 Draconibacterium orientale
ATTGTGTTGGCAATGCCTTCTTTAACAATTAAATACATTTGTTGTTGAATATCTGTTTTTATTTTGTCCCAATCAATTTTTGGAAAAACATTAAAATTAATTGAAAAATCTTCCGATTTATTTAACTTTTCTATGTCGGCTCTCAAAATTTCTTCAACGTTTGAAACGGCAAACATTGGCGAGTGTAAATTGTGCGAAATTGTTCTTACTTCGGTTTGTATATTTTGTAAGTCGTCTATAATAAATTGCAGATTTTCGTATTTTTTGCTGTTCTTTATATTTTCAATATTTATTTTAATTCCGGTTAAATTTCCGGCAATTCCGTCGTGAAGGTCTTTTGCAAGCCGATTTCGTTCGTTTTCTTGTGCTTCAATTTTTGTTTTTATTAATTGAATTTTACGTTTTTGCTTTTCTTTATAATATTGTCGTAAGGCATAAATCAATATAAATATAAAAATTAAAACAGATAATATTTTAAACAAAAGTGTTTGCCAAAAAGCAGGCACAATTTCAAATGTGTATTCTAAGGGTTTATTTGACCACACGCCGCTTTCGTTGCAAGCCCAAAGTTTAAATGTATATTTTCCGGGTCGCAAATTGGTGTATGTTACGCTTCGGTTTTTTGAAACGGGTGACACCGATTTATCGTAGCCCGAAAGTTCGTATTTGAATAAAACCTGTTCGGGTGCTTTGTGATAAATTCCCGTAAAGTTTATTGTTATATTTACGTAATTATGATTTATTTTTGATTCGGTTTCTGTTAATTCGGTGTAATTAAATTCTTTGTCGAAAGCAAAAACTTTTTCGATATAAAGTTTCGGTGTTGATTTGCTTTTGGTTAAATCGTTCGGATTAAACATAATAACTTTGTCGGCTGTTGCAACCCAAACGTTTTCGCGAGAATCTTGAAAAATACAGTTTTGATTAACTTCGTTTCCGAAAAAACCGGCCGATTTGTCGTAAAATCTGAAAGTTGTATCGTTTTTTTCGTAAAAATCGTTTAAATCCAACAGACCTATTCCTCTAACAGAGCCTGCGATTAAAGTGCTGTCTTTCAGTAGTTCTATTGATGTAACAAATGTTTGTAATTCGGGGTGATTAATTTTTTTAAAGTTTTTGTAATCATAAAAAAACAAACCGTTGATTGAGCCGAACCATAAATTTCCTCTGAAATCTTTGCATACGGTAATATTTCCGTAAGGCGGAATTGAGTCGTTTTGCCAAAATTTAAGGTGTTTTTCGTCTTCATCTAAAACAGCAATTCCGCCTAACGAAACAATATAAAGCTTATTGTCTTTTCCGCGTTCTATGTCTAATGCCAAGCCAAATTTATTTTTTTCGTATATAGGAATTAAATATGCTTTTTCATTTTTTATTTTAAACAAGTTATTTAAACTTCCTCCGTAAATTGTATTTGTGCTTGTATCTTCAAATAAGCAATATGTGTTGTTTATGTTTGTTTCGGGCGAAATTTCTTCTATTTTATTTTTCCCGAAAATTATAGGGTTGGAAAATGTACATGAAAGAAGTATGTTTCCGTCCGAAAGTTTTATTGAACCGAAACTAAATTTCAGGTCGGATACTTCTCTTTTATCGGCTGCTATTTCCGTAATAATTTTTTTTTGGTTTTCCAATGGAAAATAAAATCTGTCGGTTTCGTAATTGTAATATTTAAGCGGAAATTCTTTTGAATTATAACTTCCGAACCAAATATTTTTTTTGTAATCTTCGGTAATTGACCAAACCAATTCGGGTATTCCGTTTTTTTCGGTGTAGTTTGTAAAATTTGTTATCCTATAAAGTCCGTTTTCTGTTCCGATCCATTTGTTGTTTTCGTCGTCTGTTAAAATGCAGTCGACATGCGAAATTTGGTTTAAATAATTCGGTTTTTCTTTATAAATTTTGTAGTGTGCGTTATTTTTTTCGGCACTAAAAACGGTAATTGTTTGGTTTGCGCTTATCAATAAAATTTCTTCATCGTTTCCGCTACAAAAAAACTCCGGAACTTTTGTTTTGCCTTGTATTTTACCAATTTCCGTAAACTTATTGTTTGTGTATTTGTAAACTTTATTTTCGGATACAAAATATTTTCTGCCAAAACCATTGAATATAGCATTTTCGTCGACTGTTAAAATAATTTTATCTTCTTTGTTCCTAATATAAATTTTCCCGTTTTTGGCTTTTGAATCTCTCAAAATAATATCTCCGGATATATTTGCTGCAATACCGTTTTTTCTATAAATTGAATATTTCTCGTTCTCAAAAACAAACACATAAAAAATTTCCTCGTTTCCTTCTTTTTTATAGGCATCAATGTATATTTTACCTTCGGAATAATAAGAATTACCGAATTTGTATCCGCTCGGAGGTTTTTTGTAAATAAATTTTTCGCCTTTTTTTTCGTGTAAACCGTATCGTGTGCTAATCCAAATTGCTCCTTTTTTTGTTTCAAAAATCGAAAATATTTGGTTTCCCATAATGCCGTCTTTAATTGTGTAATTTTTAAATTTAAGCCCGTCAAAACGGCTAAGTCCGCCTTTTGTTCCGGCCCAAATATAACCTTTGCTGCATTGCATAAGATTCAACACTTGCGATTGTGCAAGTCCGTCGTTTGAGTTAAAATGAACATAACTTGTTTGCGAGAGTATTTTAGCAGGAATAAAAATAAGAAAGAATATTAACAGTTTGTTTATCATAAAATAGAATATACATTTTATAAATTGAATAAAAATAATCAACATAAATTTCATAAACAAATTTACTTTTCAGGATATTTATTTTTTTTCAAAAATTTAACAATTCGAGCTTTTCGGCATTATATTTAATTTTCAGACATTCGTATCACCATAAATGGTGAGAAATAAAAATCACCATTTATGGTCTTACACAGCAAATTTTAATACTTTAACTTTGTGTAGAATAAAAAAACCTTACCCCAAATAATGTTTTTAAAAAAGAAACAATAATGAGTAATTTAAGTTTATCATGGTTTGTTTAGTAATTGTTTTGGGAGTTTTCGGAGTAAAATCCCAAACTCCCGAACAATTTAAAGAATATATCCGAACAGAAGGATTTCAATATGTAGCAGCTTGGGCACACCCTACTTCTGTTTTTCAGAGCGGAAATGTTGAACTTAACGACAGAACAGTTAAACTAACTGTAAATTACACTACTTGGGGAGGCAATTATTGCAGAACAGTGTTTGAAATATGTTTAAACTATTACGGAGTAATAACAGATATTGACGTACCTTATGATGACGATTGGTATCCTGCATTTCAGGCAACAACCGATATGAAATTTGGATAGATGAAAACATTATTTATTCCGAAAAAGAAGAAACAGTTCAAAACTTAGAATATTATTTAAAAAAAGGATATTACCAATTCGACGGAAAAGACCTTTGTTTGATAATTCTAAATGTTAATTGGATTGGTTATTATTAATATCCTGAAAAGTGTAATTAATAAAAACTAAATATGATTTTTATGAAAACGAAACAAATTGGAGAAAATGTAACGGATACAATTGATGATTCTGTATCTCTTGTGGATTTTTCGCCTGAATCATATATTGTAGATAAAACTCTTGAAAAAAGCGTTGATGCGGAATACAATCTTTATACCGGTATAAAAAGTAATAATACAGAAATGACGGAAGAAATTTTAGCCAAAAAATATAAAACAGGTATGTTAGCAGGTTTATTTTCGGCTTTAATTTTCATGTCAGTTTTTTTTGCCACCGAAGAAATCTTGATAAGTGCAGTATCAGCAATATCTTTTTATGGTATTTACGCATTAGTTTTTGGAACAATAGTTTTAAAGCCCGGTGTTGCAAAATATGGGTTAATCACAGGTATAAAGGCACGAATTGCAGGTGTAATTTTTATAGGTTTAGCAATATTTATTTTGTTAAATGTTCAAAATTAATTAGCAAAAAAATGGAAATATTTGCTGCGATAATAGGAGTGATTTCGACAATTGTAGGACTTGTGGTTGCAATTGTAAGCAAACGAAGAGTTGTAGAACATAAATATATTTACGATAACTATACAAAATCTATAAGTTGTTATGATAATCATTTTTGGGTATTTATGAGTATAGTTTTTCTGTATCCGCTATCTGTTTATGCATTAGTTCAAAGCAATTCAATATCAAATACTTTAATAGATACTATCTATAATTTTGCATTAATTTCAATACTCTTAGTAGTTGTTATTTCAATTATTTCATTAATTTTTTATGAAAGTAAAAATCAAAAACTTAATAATCTTTATAAGAAAATAGATTTAACAAGTTTCATTATTATTTTAACATCATATATTTCATTGAATATTTATTTGATATACAATGCTATAAATAGTTGAAAAGAATATGGAAAAGCTTTAATCAAATTTATTATGTTTTGCTTAATATTTTTCAGCAATAATTTTCTTTATCAACAAACAATTTAGAAACTGTAAATTTAAGAACAAATGGCAGAAAACACATGCACGGTAATTGTTAACTACAAAGGCGGATTTGCAGCTTTGGGTATAAAAGTAGGAACCGAAGTTGGCGGAGGAATTTCGTGCATCGGAGGCAGAACATTTTATACCGGCAGCAACGGTAAAGTTACAGTAGCGTGGGTTCAAGGCTGCAAACTTACCTACATTTATGTAGACGGCACAGCCTACAAAGGTAATTATGAAAACGGCGAAACTTACACATTTACAATAAATTAATTAAATGTTTAAAATATGAGAAAAATAATTTTACTTTTATTCGCTTTTATGCTTTTTGGCTTGACAATCAAAGCACAAGTTAATCTACAAGATGGTTTAGTTGCATATTATCCTTTTAATGGAAACGCAAACGATGAAAGCGGTAATGGAAATAATGGAACTGTTAACGGTGCAGTCTTAACAGCAGATAGGTTTGGAAATTCAAATAAAGCATATCAATTTTCTGATGGAACCAATATAACAGTTGCGAACTCGACATCTTTACAATTCCAAGATGAGTTTTCTTTTAGTGTTTGGGTAAATTTATTAAGTTATGAAGGACGTGACGGCTGGGGTGCATTGACAGCAAACGGTTACCATCAAATATTTACAAAAAATTGCGACAGAGAATTTGTTTATTCCGGAATTCTTTTTAATCCTGAACAACAACAAACGCATATTCAATTAGGAACTTGGTATACTGGAATAGATACAATTTATCCTGATTTTTCATTAAACAAATGGCATCATATTGCTTATGTATATAATGGTAGTAAAATATTTGCATATGCCGATGGTATTGAAGTTGGAAATAAAGAAACTTTAATTGATTTTACGGCATCAAATAATGCTAATTTAACTATTGGAATGTCAGGTTGTTTTAATTATTTTTTTAATGGTGCACTAGATGAATTTAGGTTTTACAATAGAATTCTAAATATTGATGAAATTGCCACATTATCTGAAAATTATGTTATGGCAATTTCGACAGTAAACCAAAATGTAATAGTAGGCAGTACAATTGAAATTCCTGTAAATACAACAGAATTAACTGTGAATGATAGTATAATTTCGTATCTATTTGATT